>NZ_DELU01000010.1:244245-519986 GCF_002352785.1 Marinobacter sp. UBA2688 | reverse complement strand
TCGTCAGGCTCTTAATACCAAAAACCCCCGCGGCTTCGCCGACGGGGTTTTTTATTGCCTGCTCGCTTCCTCAAGTTCAACCAGGCTACCTACGATTTCCTGCATAACGGCCAGTTGTCCGTTCAGGCTTTCAAGCAAGATCGACAGGTCTCTCAATTCCAGACCGAAGAAGAGAACGATACCTGCGAGGCCGGCGACACTGCCAATCGCCAGCCACTTCAGTCGGTTGCGCTGCCCGTCAAGACCTTCCTGATGCATGGCTTCCAATAGGGCAACACTTTTGCGCAGCTGCCTGAGTTCGTCGTGCGTTTCCTCATAGGCGATCTCCAGGGTGGCGAGCCGTCCTGTCAGTCGTCTTGTGTAGCTTTGTTCAATGAGTTCGCCAGTGGTATTGTCGATTGGCGACAGACTAGGCAAGGTGGAGGCATCTGTCAGGATAGCCTCGATAGTGGTAAGGAGTTGTTCCCGATCAACCTGTTTGCCAACCACACCAGCGGCACCACGGGCCTTGGCATCCTGACGATAACGCTCCGCGCTTTGCGATGTGTACATGAAAACCGGGATGTGCCGTAGCTCAGAGTCCGCCTTGATCACATCCAGGGCTTCCAAGCCATTCATTCCGGGCAAGAGGTGGTCCAGGAAAACCAGGTCGAAAGCCTCTTCACGTAACTGTGTGAGGCCTTCCTCAGCGCTGGCGACGCCTTTTGTCGTCAGGTCGGCGCGTTCCAGCAGGCGGGCCAGGATGATGCGTGCCGTCGACGAATCATCGACAATTAAAGCGTGACCTCGAGCCATTGGTTCCCTTCCTGAAGTGTTGGCTGTGTTCCATCATGGCAGCCAGATCTCGAATACGCCACCGCCCAGGCGGCCATCATTGTGCAGCTTGATATATCCATGGCGGTCACCATTGCTATGAAGCTGGGCAACCGATGATGCGAAGAACAACCCAAGGCTGGTACTTCCACTGTTGAAGTTCAGGGATTTGAAGCTGGGCGTTCCATTGTGCTGCATGTTTTCCGGGTATCCGTCGCCGTCATCTTCCACGCCAATAACCAGAAAATCATCATGTATTGCCGCTGTCAGCTTGATCATACTCTTGGTGTATCGGATGGCGTTGTTGATGGTGTTATTGAGTACGCCGGTCAGCAGGTCCTCATCGAAGAAGCCGTTGATATCATCGGATTCGATCGCCAGCTTGATCCCCATGCCCTCAAGAAGCGGCGTATGGCGTGCCATTTGCTGGGCCAGGAAGTCCGGAACGAAGTGCTCCTCAACATGTGCGGACAGGTTGTTTTCGCCGAGCCTGTAGATGCCCAGCAACTGCACCAGATCGTTGTGCATGCGTTCGGCTTCATACTGCAGGGTGTTGAAGCGGGGAGAATCGCCGATGGTGTCTGTCTGCTCCTGGCGAAGCTCATCCAGGGAGTTCAGCAACATGCCCAGCGAATTCTTCATGTCATGGACGGCTGAGGCCAGCACCATTGAAAAGTCGATGCTCTGTGTACCTCGGGGGTGAGTCAACTCATCATGATCATTGGTGGTCATGACATCATTCCCTCCAGTTTCTTGCGCAAAGAGATCAGGCGTCGGTGCTGGCGATGTTGTTCTGGCAGATCAGCGAGTTTTTCCAGGCATTTTTCACAGCGCTTCAAAAGCTCTCGATCACCTGCTGTACCCTGATATTGCTTCATCAATACCTGTACCAGGTTCAAATTGAGAGAGGCGTGGGAGGGCACGATATCCAGTGCCCGGTTGAATGTGGTCACGGCCTCTTCCAGATTGCCTGCCTCGAACGCCTTGATGCCTTCACGATTCAGAGACCGGGCTTGAAGTTTTTGTCGGAAGCCCACCGGTTCATCGAGTAAGCTCTCGATTTTCTGCAATAGCGGAGGGTTATCGCTGCAACGAAGGGCAAGGGCATTGAGCAGGCCCTTGGCATCGGCCTCCCGGCCCAGACGGAACAGCGTCTTGGCGTAGTCAAGGCAGGCTTCGGGAGGCATTAGATCAGGGTCGAGTTCGTCCGCAACGCTGTCTAGAGCATTTTGGGCTTCATTCATTCGGTCCTGGCCGGCATGAACCCGGGACTGGACAATTCGGCTACGCAGCTTAATGTTTTCCTGTCCGGCAAACCGCTTTTCCATACGTCGGAGTATGGTCAGAGCTTCGTCCGCATGGGCTGTGCCCTCATTTGACGAGTCCCCTTCACTGAGGTCTGACAGTGACTGGCCCAATGCAAGATAGTGTTCGGAGTTGTCGTGTATCGAGTAGGTGCCAAGGCTGACGGTCTGCCGCCAGGCTTTGGACGCTGTCGGCATGTCTTGATTGGACGAGGCAAGTACGGCCAGGTGCTTGTGTCGCAACAGCGCGTTAGGGGAGTGCTCTGCCGCCTTCTCAAGAATCTGTTGGGCTTGGGTGGGCCGGCCCTGTTTTTCGAGAGCCTCGGCAAGAAGATCATACGCTTCCATGTAATCCGGATGCTGAGACACCAGTGCTTTCAAGGTTGCCGCCGCTTCATCGTAATTCTGGTTGGCAATCAGAATTTTGCCACGACCAAGCCGTGCCCAGGACAGATCGCGCTGGCTCAGTACATCGTCATGGATTTTCAGGGCATGGCTGAAGTCTCCAACCTGATAATAGAGGTCGGCCAGCGTTTTCATTAGCCAGGTCTTGTAGCGAGGTTGCGAGGGTAGCGTCTGCAGGCAGAGAGAAATGGCCTCGGGGAAGTTTTCCCGATCGATCTCCCGGTTAATCGGAAGCAGGGCATTGCGTTGCGCGATAAGGCCGCCCAGTCGCTTTTCAAGCATGGCACGGTTGATGGGCTTGGTGAGGTAGCCGTCAGGTTGGTATTCCCGGGCGCCCATCACCATCTCCTTGGAGGTTTCGGCGGTCACCATCAGAAACAGCGAAGAGCGTTTCAGGAGTTTCTTGTGCCGGAGCTCCTCGAGTATATGCTGGCCGTTCTTGCCCTCACCCAGGTTGTAGTCGCAAAGCACCACGTCTACGTGGTTATAGGCACAATACTGGACGGCAGCGGATGCGTTGGCGACCGACTCGATCTTGTCGGCGCCGCAATTCCGCAAGATTTGCCGCATGGACAATCGAAAGTTCTCAAAGTCGTCGACGACCAGGTAACTGAGTTTCCCGAAGTTGGCGCCGATGGCATTGCTAGTGGGTTCGGTCATGACCGTTTCTGTTTCAGCAACTTGTTAACCAGTGCTCGCAATGCGGCTGGTTTCACCGGTTTATAAAGGATCTGGTAGCCCCTGTTGATCGCATCCTCCCTCACGTCCGGAGCCATATAGCCGGTAATGAGTATGCCAGGTATATCATTGCTGATCTCGTCCCTCAATGAGTCCATGGCGTCGAGCCCATTCCGGTTACCGTCCAATTGGTAGTCGGCCAATATGATGTCCGGTTTCGTGCCGTTCAGTTTGTCCCGAGCATCCTCCAGACTTTCGGCTGTTGTCACGTCACAGTGCCAGTTATCCAGCAAGGCACTCATGCCATGGAGGATAGCAGGGTCATTGTCGATACAGACCACGTGAAGGCCTCCCAGGCTCGATACACGCCGCGACGCGGGTGCAGATTTGGTGGTGCTCTGGTCACTTTGCTCGGCCGGCGCAACTGGCACGGTGATGCTGAATACGCTGCCGAGTCCCTGAACGGACTGTACGTTCACCGGGTGATTCAGCATGCCACAGATGCGGTCGACAATCGCGAGCCCCAGACCAAGGCCTTTTTTGTCCCGGCCCTGCTGAAAACGACGGAATTCCTCGAAGATGTGAGTAAGCTGGTCTTCCGGAATACCCGGCCCGGTATCCCATACCTCAATGCGGATATACCCTTTCAGACGCCGACAGCCCAGCAGGATTTTCCCACTTGGGGTGTAACGAATGGCGTTGGAAAGAAAATTCTGGATAACGCGCCGCAGTAGTTTTGAGTCTGATCGCACCCAGGCGCTGCTGGGGACAACATGAAGATCCAGTCCCTGGTCTTTTGCGATGGCAGAGAAATCGGTTGCCAGGTGCCGCATGATCTCGTTAACCGGAAACACACCGATATCCGGTTCCAGTGCACCGGCGTCCAGCTTTGAGATGTCCAATAGGGTGCTGATGATTTCTTCGGCGGCGCCCAGCGAGCTGTCAATGTGGTCCACCAGTTCGGTCATTTCAGGATCCCTGGCTTTACCCGCCAGAGCCGAGGTGAACAGGCGCGCGGCATTCAGGGGCTGGAGAAGGTCATGACTTGCTGACGCCAGGAAGCGGGTTTTGCTCTGGTTGGCCTGTTCAGCCACGGATTTCGCCTTGAGCATCTGCTCATTGATCACCTGGAGTTCCTGGGTGCGTTCTTTGACGCGCTGCTCCAGGTAGATATTGGTTTCCTTCAGCGCTTGCTCGGTCCTTCGCATAGCGGTGATGTCCTGGAAGGTGGTTACGTAACCACCTCCGGGAATCGGGCTACCATCAATCCTCAGTACGGTGCCGTCCGGTCGTTGTCGCTCGTAGGACATCGGCCGACCCTCGCGCATGCTGGCGCAGCGATCAGCAATGACCTCGTCGATTCGTCTCGCTGGCAGGTTGGCACTGGTCAGGTTGTACCGCATCAGGTCTTCCACCGGACGGCCGACCCGGACGAAGCCCTTCGGGTAGCTGAATTGCTCCAGGTAGCGGTGGTTCCATACCACCAGCTGTTGTTGGTGGTTCACGACGGAAACACCCAGGCTGATGTTTTCAATTGCCGATTGCAGTAATTCCCGGCTGAAGGTCATGGCCTGCGAGGCTTCATCGACGATGCTCACGACGTCCTCGATCTGCATGTCCCGCCCGGTGAGCGTGGACTCCAGTACCACGCGTGCCGTGGACGCCCCGATAACCGATGCCAGTTGCCGCTCAATGAACTTCATCAGGTGTGACGAAGCTGGCCTATGAGGGTGCAGGCGAATGGCGTTGCGCCGCTCGTAGTTGCGGAAGATGGCTTCGGCTCGCTCTTCCCCCATGAAACGGTCGGAGATTGCCTGCAGATCAGAGGTCAAGATTTCACCCTGCCAGCTCTGTTGCTGCGGCGTCTCAGCTCTCGGTTGGGGATCGTGGAAGAACGAGGCGATCTGGATCTTTTCCCGCACCCGTTGGCGGGTCAGCATCGAGAGAACGATGTAGGTAACGGTGTTGATGCCCAGGCTCCAGATAATGCCGTGGCTGGTCTGATCAAGTTCAGAACCGAAAAGAGCCGTGGGCCTTGTCCAGTTAATGCCCCAAACCCCATGATCAATAAGGGTATCGCTTAACCAGCCAGTGGATGCCAAGGCGGGTAACAACAGGGTATAGCACCACATCAGGAAACCAAGACCAAGGCCCCAGACAGCGCCGGTATGGTTGCCCTTGCGCCAGAGGATACCTCCGACAAGTGCAGGCCCGAACTGGGCCGCTGCGGCGAATGAGAGCAGCCCGAAGGCCGTCAGGCTGTAATCCGCTCCTGCCATGCGATAGAACCCGTAGGCAGTGAGCAGCACCACGAAGATAGCAACCCGTCGAATGCTGAGTAGCAGGTAGCTGAGATCGGAACGTTTGTTCATGCCGGGGCGGAAGAACTTCAGCAGCGCCGGCATGATGATTTCGTTGCTGACCATGGTTGCGATGGCGACCGAACAGACGATGACCATTGCTGCCGCCGCTGATCCACCGCCCAGGAATGCCAGGATAGCGAGCCATTGTTCTCCGGCCAGAATTGGCAGGTTCAGAATCAGAATGTCCGGATCGGACGCGCTGGCTTCCGGGGACAACAAGCCTGCTGCCGCAATAGGTAGAACAAAGGCGCTGGCAATAATCAGGTAAATCGGCATCGCCCAGCGGGCGGTTTCAAAATCCCGGTGGTCGGTGTTTTCCACCACCATGACATGGAACTGTCGGGGTAGGCAGATGATTGCCAGCATGGCCACCAGCGTTTGGGTAATAAAAGCCGGAGCCTCTACGCTGTCGGTGGTCAGTGTGCCGACGAGCCCGGCGCTGCGGACGTTGCTCCAGAGATCACCGAAGCCGCCGTAAAGACCATAGATAACGAACAAACCAACGGCCACGAAGGCCACGAGCTTTATCAATGACTCAAAGGCCACTGCCTGTATCATGCCCCGGTGGTGCTCGGTTGACTCGAGGTGTCGGGTACCGAACAGGACGGTAAATACTGCGAGTACCAGCGTGATATACCAGGCCGAATCGTTCCACGCAGCGGTACTGAGTTCATTGGGTTCCACGCCAGTGTCCGAGAGGACGCTAAAGCCCATGGAGATGGCTTTAAGCTGCAGGGCGATGTAAGGAACACTGCCGATCAGTGCGAAGATTGCCACCATGGCGGCGAGTGACTGGGATTTGCCATAACGGGATGCTATGAAGTCCGCAATCGAGGTGGTGTTGTTGCGCTTGCTGATGAAGATGATACGGCGCAACAGGGGAGCGCCAAAGACAAAAACGAGTAACGGGCCGAGATAGATTGGCAAAAAGCCGAGCCCCTCCTGAGTGGCTCGGCCTACGGCACCGTAAAACGTCCAGGAGGTGAAGTAGACCGCCAGTGACAGAGCATAGATATGGGTACGTGCCAGTCGGCGACGGTAGAGACCAGGATGCTTGTCGCCGGCCCAGGCAATAACAAAAAGAATCGAAATGTAGGTGATGGAAATTAAGACCAGCAACCAGGCACTAATCATAGTTCGCTCTTTTTATTCTACCCGGGGTTCTCGGGAGCGGTTGGGGTTATCTTCATTCGCCGCAAACGGTCATCAACAGTTTGTCATGCGGGTCCAGTTCTTTCATGTTATCAAGCCGTGGGGCGCCGTCTGAACCCAGTGGTACAAGTTCGCGGGTATTGCAGTTAAGAATATGAATCCGATGAGAAACAGCATCGACCATTTTCTGCTCAAAGCGATACAGGGTGAAGCGCAAAACGTCCGGGTTTGACGGGGTTTCGCTGATGCTTTTGGTATCGACTGTCGAGAAAGCATTGACGTAAGGGAAGAAAAACGTCCACGGGCGCCAGAGAATGCCGTTGCTCTCTGTGTCCACGATGACAGCCTCTTCGGGCATCAGGGATTGTTTCTGTTCAAACCAGGTGTATTCGGTGTAGATGAGGTACCCGAGCATACCAGCCCCGGCAAAGACTGGAATGATCCACTTCGGAGCGAGGTTTCGGGTAATCGCCCGAATTCCGAGCGCAATACCTGCGGCTCCCAGGCCGCAAACAACGGTAGCGACAAACGTCCAGAACATAAAACGGGTTTCCTTAAAAAAGAACGGGCTCCCTCACAGAGGAAGCCCGTTCGTCATCAACCTTCTAATTCATTCAGTGAATTAGGCTGATTCGTTGCTTAGTGGTCGTGAGCCTGACTCGCACCACGTGGGTAGCGGACGCTTTCAACCAGTTCCTGAATCTCAACGGGCGGTTCTTCAGTTGCGTTGGACACAATGAAGGCTACCGCAAAGTTAACGACAGCACCAACTGCACCGATAGACAGGGGCGAAATGCCCAGTACCCAGTTTTCTGGGGTGTCTGCCAGGTTGTTGGTACCCGGAATGAACAGCCAGCCCTTGTACACAAAGATGTACGCCAGGGTGAAGCCCAGACCGGTCAGCATACCGGCGATTGCACCGACATTGTTAACCCGCTTGGAGAAAATACCCATCATCAGTGCCGGGAACAGGGACGCTGCTGCGATGCCGAAGGCTAGTGCAACAACTTGTGCCGCGAAGCCCGGTGGGTTTGCGCCCAGATAGGTGGCAACACAGATTGCGACTGCCATCGATATTCGGGCTGCGAGCAGCTCGCCTTTCTCCGTGATGTTGGGATTTATCGAGCCTTTGATCAGGTCGTGACTGACCGCCGACGATATTGCCAGCAACAGACCGGCTGCCGTCGACAGGGCTGCCGCCAGACCACCAGCGGCGATAAGGCCGATAACCCATCCTGGCAGGTTGGCGATTTCCGGGTTGGCCAGTACCAGGATGTCCCGGTTAACGACCAGCTCGTTTCCTTCCCAGCCACGGGACTGAGCTGTGCTTTCAAACTCAGGTGAGTCGTTGTACAGCTGAATACGGCCGTCTTGGTTTTTGTCCTCGAACTGGATCAGCCCAGTGACTTCCCAGTCCTTGATCCAGTTTGGACGCTCATCATACTGGATCGGCTCTGCTTGGGTGCCTTCCGGGTAGATGGTGGTCATCAGGTTCAAGCGAGCCATGGAAGCAACAGCCGGCGCTGTGAGGTAGAGCAGGGCGATGAAAACAAGCGCCCAGCCTGCAGACCAGCGAGCATCCGCTACTTTTGGCACAGTGAAGAACCGGATAATGACGTGAGGCAGACCAGCGGTACCGATCATCAGGGACAGGGTAAACAGAACCATGTTCAGTTTGTTGTCCACATCAGCGGTGTACTCGTTGAAGCCGAGATCCGTGATGACCTGGTTCAGCTTGTCCAGGATCGGCATGCCAGAATCCACGTGAGTCGAGAACAGACCCAGCGGGGGCAGGGCGTTACCGGTCAACTGTAGGGAGATGAAGACCGCAGGGATGGTATAGGCGACGATCAGTACGCAGTATTGAGCCACCTGCGTATAGGTGATGCCCTTCATGCCGCCGAGTACGGCGTAGACAAATACCACCACAGCCGCAATGATCAGACCCATGGTTGATTCGACTTCAAGGAAGCGGGAGAAGGCTACGCCGGCACCCGCCATCTGGCCGATGACGTAGGTTACAGAAGCTACGATCAGACAGATAACTGCCACCAAGCGAGCATTTTTGCTGTAGAAGCGGTCACCAATGAACTCGGGAACCGTAAACTTACCAAACTTACGCAGGTAAGGCGCCAGAAGCATGGCCAGCAGAACGTAGCCGCCTGTCCAGCCCATCAGGAACGTCGAGTTTGCATAACCACCAGCGGCAATCAGGCCCGCCATGGAGATAAAGGATGCTGCGGACATCCAGTCAGCACCGATCGCCGCACCGTTGGTGATCGGGTGAACGCCGCCGCCGGCAACGTAGAAATCACTCGTACTACCGGCCTTCGCCCAGATGGCGATACCGATATAGAGGGCGAATGAGCCGCCCACAAATAATAGGTTAATGGCAAATTGACTCATTCGAACTTACTCCTCATGCACGTCGAATTTTTCATCGAGCTTGTTCATCCGCCAGGCGTAATGGAAGATCAACGCGATGAAAGTAAGAATCGAACCCTGTTGGGCGAACCAGAAGCCGAGGTCGGTTCCGCCAATGGGGATTCCGGCGAGCATGGGGCGAAGCAGTATCGCAAACCCATAAGACACGAGGGCCCAGACAATAAGGCTCCCGAATATAAGGCGTAGGTTCGCCTTCCAGTAGTTCACAGCATCGTAGTCATGACCTGACATAGGATCACTCCTGTATTGTTGTTGTGGAGGTTGGGTGGGTTTTCTGTGAAGTGTTGGTTGTAGAGAAATTATTATTCATATAGTTCTTCTCCGACGTGATGTCCTATTCGACTTTACCCGTCAAGCGATAGATAGATATTGGCAAAAGGTCTAATTCTCAGTTATTTGAGGGCCAAAAGGTCTGCAAACGCGACACAGTTCCGGGGCTCTAGCCTTGTCGATGGATATTCTTCAGTTGTCGGTAGTACTTCAGTTTGCCATTGAAGTCACGCAGGCTGGTGACACCGCTTTTTTGTGCCTTATTGATAACTGCGAGGGTTAACTCAGCCGTCACCATGGCGTCGGCAGCGGCATGGTGGCGGGCGCTGACTTCCAGGTCGAAAAAATCGGCCCAGTTGTCCAGTCCTTTGCCCCCGGTTTTGGAATTGGGGAAGTAGGCGGGAAGCATCTCGGCGACATCGAGCCAGGTGTGGGGCTGGGTGTAGCCCAATGTTTGCTTGAGAGCCTTTTCAAGGAATTTCTGGTCAAAGGCGGAATGGTAGGCAAGGATAGGGTCGCCATTCATCCATTCCAGCAGATGGAGCAGTGCGTCTTCAGTCTCATGTCCCTGAGTCAGGGCTTCCGGCCCAATGCCGTGGATGAGTACCGTCTCGCTGATGTCCAGCTCCGGGCGACGCAGGATCAGATCAAACTGGTCACCCAGGTCAATGGCGTTGTGCCGGATAGCCACCGCGCCAATGGCGATGACATTGTCTTTTGCCGGGTTGAGGCCGGTCGTTTCCAGATCAAGTACGATCAGCCGGCAGTCTGACAGGCGCTGGTCTCCGGCGGTTTTTGGCGTTGGCAAGTGTTCTCGGTCGTGACCACCGGTGCTGCCGGCCCTGCGCCGTTCGATCCAGTCTTTGATCTGCTCCAGCATAACTGTTGACCCGGTTTTCAGAGTTGGTAGGTGATTTCCAGTTTCTGTTGCAGGCGTTGTGCCTGGCGGAAGGATTCGCGAAGAATCCGGCGGTCCAGCGGGTTAAGGTCATCCGGGTTTATATAATTGGACAGGGGCTCGCCCCGGTCCAGCATTTCCTGGTGTGCCCTCATCCGGATAGCCTGGATCAGGCTGTAGGCCTCCTGCCATGCGTTGGCGTCTTTGGTGTCAAAGACACCTTTTATGGCGAGCTGTTGCATGCGCTCCAATGTGTTGGCCGAGCCGACGCTATTGGCGAGGGCAAATACCCGAACGGCTTCCACGAAAGGAGCAAGCCCCTGGCGCTTCAGATCAAGTGTGTTTTTCTTGCCATCCGGGGCATAACGGAAGTTGCGGAACATGGTCAGGGGAGGTTTGCGGGTAATGGCGTTGCCCGCCAGCATCTTCTGGAACAGGTCGTTCTTGCGTATGCGCGTAAGCACTTTATCCAGCAATCGTTCCAGTGGTTCCATTGGCCCGAATACCGCCCGCATGTCGAGAAAAATGGACGAATACACCAGATTCTGCGGGGTTGAGGCGTCAATGAAACGGGCAAACCAGTCATCCCACTCCCTGCCGCTAAGGCACAGTTTGGGATTGCTGGCCATGATATTACCCTTGCACAGGGTAAAGCCGCATTCCGCCAACTCCTTGTTGACGGTTTCCGCGAAGGGCAGCAGTTTTTCCCTGACCTGTTCCTCGGTCATCCCCTCCGGTGTCTGGAACAGGATGCCGTTGTCCTGATCCGTTAACAGGGTTTGTTCCTGCCGACCTTCGCTTCCGAATGTCAGCCAGGTGAAAGGGATGCCGGGGTCGTTCTTCTTGATGTTCAGTTCCAGGACCCGTCTTACAGTGACATCGTTCAAGGTGGTAATGATTTTTACCACCTGACCGGAATCGGCCCCGTGAGCGAGCATCGCGTCCACCAGCCGGGACACATCCTTACGGAGGCTGACCAAGGTGCGGAGATGACTGGCAGTGCCAATGGTCCTGGCAAGGTTGACCAGATCGACCCGCTGAAGCGAGAACAGATCACGCTCGGATACCATGCCAATCAGTCGGTGCTCGTCATCCACCACGCAAATGTGAGCAAAGTGATGCTCTGCCATCAGCATGGCGGCTTCAAAAGCATCTGCGTTGGCTGTGAGGCAGCAGGGGTTCCGGGTCATGACCTGGCCGATAGGCGTGTCCAGAGGGCCCTTCTCCTCTGCCACCATGGTGCGCAGGTCCCTGAGGGTGAATATACCCGTAGGATGCCGTTCGTCATCGGTGATCACGATGCTCCCGACACTGTTTTCGTGCATGCGCGCAACCGCTTTTCGGACCGGGAGGTCCGGCGAGCAGACGATGGGGTTGCGAATAGCGTAACGTTCCAGCGGGGTGTCCAGCGAGTTACTGGAACCAATGGAAGCCATGGCGCCGGTCTGTATGCGCTGATTCACCTGATCAAGCAGGCTGCTGACGCCGCGAAGGCAGAAATCACGAAAGGGATCACTCTGCGAGAACAGCATGACAAAGGTGTCGTGTTCAATGCTCAGACAGAAGGTGTCTCCGGAGGCGCGATGCAGTGTGCGGGTGGGGCGTTCTCCAATCAGCGCGGCCAATGGAAAACATTCGCCCTGGCTGATTTCAAAGGTGGTTTCGGTTTCTCCGTCCCTGTCTCGCTCCCGTTCGCCGCGAATACGGCCCTGTTTGACCACGTAGAACCGTTGCACCGGGCCGTCGTCCGGTGACAGCACTACATCGCCATCGGCGTAGAATCTCAGCGAGGCATGCTCGGCATAATGGGCCAGATGTGCATCGTCCATGTTTGAAAAAGGCGAATGCTCCCGCAGAAATGCCATGATGGCACGGGTATTCTGGGGGCGTGCACTGTCTTGCGATGCGGCAGTCATAATCGCGGTCCGTTGTCGTGCTTATGAGCCTGAAGTGTAGACCAACGGTCTATCTACCGGCCCTACGATGGTTGTCTGAGCGCGGGCCAGCCCCGGCCCGGCAGTGGGTAGGGCGAGGGGCCTCCTTTATGATGGGTGAGCCGGGTGGTAAAGTCCATGCAACTTCGACCGTAAATGATATCGCCATGACAACCAAAGATGAGCGCCTGAGCTTCCTGGAGGAAATGAAGGATGTCCGCCGTATCCGGAAGCCGAACAAAGCCGATGTTAAAGCCCCAAAGGATCTGACCCCAGGGCACCTTGAGCGTCAGCGGTCCGCCATAGATCAGCCGCACAGAGACTGCAATCCACTGACGGCGGATATGGTTGAGCCTCTGACAGCGCACGATGTTCTCTGTTGGCAACGGCCCGGAGTTCAGCATGGCGTATTCCGTAAGCTCCGTCTTGGGCAATACCCGATCGAAGCGCGCCTGGACCTGCACCGGATGACCGTTGAAGAAGCGCGTCGGGATGTATTCGGCTTCATTAATGATTGCGTGCGCTATGGACTTCGATCCGTCATTATTCTCCACGGCAAGGGAGAGCGTAACCCCGACGGTATCGCCCAGCTCAAGAGCCATCTGGCCAAATGGCTGCCAGAGTTGGAAGATGTGCTGGCGTTTCATTCGGCCCAGAAGCGCCATGGCGGCACCGGCGCCGTCTATGTCATGGTCCGCAAGGGCGACCGCGACAAACAGCGTAACCGTGAGATTCACGGATCCTGACTATTCACCCAACGCCGATAAGATCGGTCTGGAGGTAAGTGTGAAGCAACTGATGTTGGTACTTTTCGTGGTAGCGGCACTGGCCGGATGTAAAGACCGGGTTATGTGGAATGACAACGGCAAGGTGGAAGAGGCAACAACCGACCGCGAGGTCTGGGACTCCCAGGGTAAAATGGAAACCGGCGAACGGAAGATCTGGACGGATAAGGACGGCAACGACGTCATCAAATAAGAACGCTCAGCGTTCATAATAATAAAACTCAGCCGGGGCCAGTGCTCTGGGCAGCAGGGGAGAGAACAACCATGGCCGTGAGCCTTACCGTTAATGGCCGGGAACGGATGCTCGACATAGACAGCGATACTCCGCTGTTGTGGGTGATCCGCGATGAACTCGGACTGAAAGGTACCAAATTTGGATGCGGCATGGGGCTCTGCGGCGCCTGTACCGTGCACCTGAACGGGCATCCGGTGCGTTCCTGTTCCACCCCGGTAGAATTGGCCGACGGTGGGGATGTGACGACCATCGAAGGTCTGTCGCAAGATGGAAACCTGCATCCTTTGCAAAAGGCATGGGTCGAACATGGCGTGCCCCAATGCGGTTACTGCCAGTCCGGCCAGATCATGAGCGCCGCCCACCTTTTGCAGCACAACGACGCTCCCTCTCACGATGATATCGTCGCGGCCTTGAGCGGAAACCTTTGCCGTTGCGGTACCTATTCCCGCATCATCGCGGCGGTTGAGTCTGTGGTTGTTGACGACGCTGCCCGACCTGATCGGGGGGAAGCGTAATATGTCCATGAATCGACGCGATTTCCTGAAGGTAACCGCCGGCTCCTCCGGCGGGCTGGTCTTGTCCCTGTCGCTTCCGGGCTGCGCTGGCATCCAGAATGGTTATGATGAGCAGGATGGTAGCTGGAAACCGGATGCCTGGCTGGAGCTGACGACCGATGATCAGGTCTACTTCACCTTGGCGCGTGTTGAGATGGGGCAGGGAACTTACACTGGCCTGACCACCCTCATTGCGGAAGAGCTCGGGGTGGCGCCAGCCTCCATCAAACCGCGATTTGCCCCTGCGGCCCCGGAATACCGTAATCCCCTCTACAACCTGCAATTGACCGGCGGCAGCACCAGTCTGGCGACCAGTTGGCAGCCGTTACGGGTGGCGGGAGCCTCTGCCCGTATGATGCTGGTTGCTGCAGCAGCCAATGTCTGGGAAGTCAGCCCCGCTGAGTGCCGGGCGGTCGAAGGCAGGGTGATCCATCCGAACGGGCGCGACAGCCTGGCTTACGGTCGGCTGGTAGAACTGGCGGCGAAGCAGCCGGTGCCGGAGGCTCCGTCACTCAAACCCCGTGAGGAGTGGAAGTACATAGGCAAGCAACGGGGACGCCTGGATGCCGAAGCCAAGTCCACTGGCGCGCCAATCTACGGCATTGATGTCGAGCTGGAAGGCATGGTTTACGCGGTGGTGTCCCGCCCTGCGCGCTATGGCGCCCGGGTAAAATCATACGATGATACCGCCGCTCGCCGGTTGCCGGGCGTTCTGGATGTGTTCGAGATCGAGCGTGGCGTGGCAGTTGTGGCAGATAAATACTGGCGGGCCCGTAAGGCCCAGGACGCCCTGACGATCGAATGGGACAACGACGGCGCGTTGGATGTGTCCGCCGAACTGGTGTTCTCCTCGTACCACAAAGCCGCCGATGAAGACCCGGGGGAAAGCGAGCGCAGCGAAGGTGATTATGACGACGCACAACAAGGTGCGGAGCGCGTGGTGGAGGCCAGTTATGAGCAGCCTTACCTTGCCCATGCGACGTTGGAACCGATGAACGCTACGGCGTGGTATCGGGACGGCGCCATTGAAGTCTGGGCACCGACCCAGGCACCCGATCTTGGTCGGATCGCGGCTGCGAGGGTGACGGACCTCTCGCCCGATGAGGTGACCATCCATACCACCTTCCTCGGCGGTGGCTTTGGGCGCCGGCTGACCAATGATTACATTGAGGAAGCGGCGGCTGTCGCCTACCGGGTACGCAAACCGGTCAAGCTGATCTGGTCTCGGGAAGAAGATACCCGTCACGATGTTTATCGTCCGGCCATGCTGCACCGGATGCGGGCCAGTGTCAGCGGCGATAACGTCACTGGCTGGCACCATCAGATTGTTGGCCCGCAGATACTGGACTGGTACGTACGCAATGCGGCACCAGCCCAGTACCCCTGGGCTCCGAAATTCCTGTACGGCACTCTGGGGCGCGTTGGGCTGCTCGCCGAGGGTGTCGCGACTCCGAAGGATCATTCCGCCATCGAAGGTGCCATAGAATATCCGTATCGGGTGCCGAATATCGACATACGCCATACCCACACAGATCCGGGGGTGCCGGTGTCCTGGTGGCGGTCTGTGGGTTTCTCTCACAACGGCTTTGCTGTTGAAACCTTTATGGATGAGCTGGCTCATGAGCAAGGCCAGGACCCGTACCGGTTCCGGCGCTCATTGATTGACCACGAACCTAGACACCTGGGCGTGCTGGACAGGGTTGCCCAACTTGCCCAATGGGATAGCGCCGCACCCGAAGGGCGGGCCCGTGGCGTTGCCCTGTTCCGCAGTTTTGGCACCTACGTGGCCCAGGTGGTTGAGGCCAGCGTTGAGTTCGGGGAAATCCGGGTGCACAGGGTGTACTGTGCTGTGGATTGCGGCCAGGTGGTCAATCCGGACATTGTTCGCGACCAGATCGAGGGCGGTATTATCTTTGGCCTCACGGCAGCGCTCTACGGCAACATTACCCTGGAAGGCGGACAGGTCCAGCAAAGCAATTTCCACGATTACCCGCTCATGCGTCATGATCAGCGGCCCGAGGTGGTGGTGGATATCATCGATAGCGATGAATCGCCCACCGGTGTGGGGGAGCCCGGTGTACCTCCGGTGATACCCGCTTTGGGTAACGCGTTATTTGCCCTGAGCGGGAAGCGCCAGCGCAGCCTTCCGCTGAAAGCCACGGTATGATCCATGGCTTTCCAGGCTGACCGGTGAGCGTTCGTCGGCCTTTGCGGGCGGCACGCTCATCCTTATAATGGTAATTATCAAGCGCTGATCCGGCGTGTCTGTTCCGAGGTGATTTTTGTTTGACGTAACCCGCTACGCCACTGCCGCGCAGTCCATCATTGATGCCGGCCGGTTTCTCTACGGCCAGGGCTGGTCGCCCGCTACCAGCAGCAACTATTCGGCGCGGATCGATGATGAGCATATCGCCGTCACTGTGTCCGGCCGACACAAAGGCCAGCTGGTGGCAGGTGATGTCATGGTGGTGGACCTTGCTGGTACCCCCGTCCAGAGCAATGCCCGATCGTCGGCGGAAACACGTTTGCATACGGTGCTTTACCAGACCTTTCCGGACGTTGGTGCGGTGTTGCATACCCACTCTGTCAAGGCAACGGTGTTGAGCCGGCTGCTGCCCGCCGGAGAACCGCTGAAGTTACAGGGGTACGAGTTACAGAAAGCGTTTTCCGGGGTTGATACCCACGAGTCGCAACTGACCGTGCCGGTGTTCGACAATACTCAGGATATTCCGGCGCTGGCGGACCAAACCAGAGATTGGTTTCGTCAGCATCCTGAACAACCGGGTTACCTGATTCGTGGGCACGGCCTTTATACCTGGGGCAGGACCATGTCAGACTGCCTGCGCCACGTCGAAGCCTTTGAATTCCTTTTCGAATGTGAGCTTGAAACCATGAGGGTCCGCCGATGACAACCTTGAGTATTTTTGACCAGAGTGTGCCCGAATCCCCCCGCATCGTGACCGAAGACGCGGGCAAAATCGCTAACCTGTTGGCAGAGCACGGCGTGCGCTTTGAACAATGGGCTACCCGGGATCTGCCTGCAGACGCGTCATCTGATGACATTCTTGAGGCCTATTCCGGTGAGATCCAGGCGCTGAAGGAGGAATGTGGCTTCCAGGCAGCGGATGTCATCAGCCTGAACCCGGACAACCCCCAGAAAGAGGCCTTCCGCCAGAAATTTCTGGATGAGCATGTGCACAGCGAAGACGAGGTGCGTTTCTTTGTTCGCGGGCAGGGCCTGTTTTACCTGCATTTTGGTGACCAGGTGTACGCTGTTCTGTGCCAGAAAAATGACCTTATCAGCGTGCCGGATGGCACACGCCACTGGTTTGATATGGGGCCGGAGCCTGCGTTTACCTGCATCCGTCTGTTTACCAACCCGGAAGGCTGGGTGGCAGACTTCACTGGTGAAGACATCGCCAGCCGGCTGCCGCGCTATGAGCGCCTGGCGGGAGTGGCTGGATGATCCGCGTGATCCTGACGGATATCGAGGGAACCACCAGTTCGATCTCCTTTGTGCATGAGGTTTTGTTTCCCTATTCGGCGAAGCATATGGCCGAGTTTGTACGGGAAGGTGCGGCGGACAGTACGGAAATCCGTGAGCAGTTGGATGCCGTTGCCCACACATCAGGTGTCGCCAGGGAGGATATCGACGGGCTTGTTGAGGTGCTGGATACCTGGATTCGGGAAGATCGCAAGGAAACACCGTTGAAGGCCTTGCAGGGAATGCTCTGGGAGCAGGGTTACCAGCAGGGTGCTTTCCGGGGGCACATCTACGACGATGCCGCCGAGTATCTGCAGCGCTGGCATGATCGAGGTTTGCGGCTGTTCGTATATTCTTCCGGTTCTGTGAAGGCACAGAAGCTGATTTTCGGTTTCAGCGAAGCCGGGGATTTAACGCCATTCTTTTCCGGTTACTTTGATACCCGTATCGGCGGTAAGAAGGAATCAACTTCCTACAGCAACATCATCGACGAATTGGGTGTCGAACCCAGAACGGTGCTGTTCCTCTCCGATGTTGAGGCCGAACTGAAGGCCGCTGAGGACGCTGGCATGCGCACGGTCTGGCTTGTGCGTGAGGGAGATCTGCCGGACACGAAGCGGGCGGTGGCTACGGACTTTGCAGGGGTCGACAGGTTTCTGCAGCAGGGTTGACCCTCCATGGTGCCTGACGTTCGATGCCTGATAATGCCTTTGGTGTGCCTATACCTTGCCGGCTGCGCGCCGGATTCCGGTGTTCCAGATATGATGGATGGGTACGTTGTGAGCGTAGCCGATGCTCTGGAACTGCGCCCCGAACTCTCCGATATAGCCCCTGTTCCCCAGATCCCGCGCCGACGGGAGCGCGTTCTCGACATGCCGGATCTGGACATGGGAATGCTCGATTTCCTGTCTCTTTACGGGTGTGAGTTGCAATACGTGGTCGGCGAAAGGAATTCGATCATGGGGCGGGTAATGCAACCGTTGAATCGATTGCGTTATGAAACACGGTTTATCCGTGCCGCTGAGACCTGTATTTCGGAGACCGATGGCGAGGATATACAGGAAGAACTGGAAGAGGCCATCGCCCATAAAACCGAGTCGCTCCCCATTGCGATATGGAACGCCACCTGGGGGGTGGAAGAGATTGAGCGTCTGTTTACCCTGTCGCAGGGATATTATCCCGGGAGCGGCGATGACAAGGTTCTGGCGGAGTTGTCTTCGGGCGTAAAGCGAGTCAACCAGACGGTCAGAGGTCTGCTGGACGGCAACACAGATGAGCCGTTGGATTATGTGGGTGGTGTGCATCAACTCTGGCAGGCAGAACATCGTGCGGGTCAGCTATTAAACAGCGCTCGGCTGATCACAGCGCGGCTTGAGGATGCAACGGCTCTGTTGATCAGGAGAGTGGAAGGGGCGCCACTTTGCTCGGGGTCGGAGCCTGAAGCGCCGCCCGACGAGCTCGTGGATATCTATACCGACGGTTACGGCGCTGATATTGAGGACTATCTCGGCCGCATTGAGCAGGCGAGGGAGGCGCTGATCAAACCGCTGGATACGCTCGCCGCCCAGCAGTCAGAGACCATGCCGTCTGCGTTCCGCGATTGGTATCGGCTCTATCTGGAAACGGGCAATACCGACAGTGTCTGGGGACAACTGGCCCGCGCCATTACGGCCCATAAAGAGCGTTGGCAGCAGTTGCTCACCCAGTGCGGAGCGTTTCCCCAGTAGCGCTCAACCATGTCTGGCATGATGACCGGGAGCGCATCAACGCTGGCTTTCGGGGGTTACCCGCAGGATTTCCTCGACCGTGGTGGAGCCGGCGGCCACTTTCTGCGCGCCGCTAAGCCGCAGGGATTTCATGCCATCCTTGTACGCATCCACTCTCAGTTGGTCCAGTTCGCACTGCTCGGTAATCTGCCGGATCAGGTTGCCGGACAGTTGCATGATTTCATACACGCCGGCCCGACCATAGTAACCGGTGTTTCGGCACTCCAGGCAGCCAACCGGGTGGTAGACCTGCTTGGGCATGGTGGCTTTCCAGGGTCGGGTCAGGCTTTGCCAGGCCTGCGCGTCCACCGGCCCTGGCGCCTTGCAGTGGGGGCACAGGGTTCTGGTTAGCCGTTGTGCCATTACGCCCAGCACCGTGGCACGAATCAGGTAGGGGGGGATGCCCAGTTCCATCAAGCGGGTGATGGCGCTGGGGGCATCGTTGGTGTGCAGGGTGGACAGCACAAGGTGCCCGGTCAGAGCGGCCTGAACCGCCATTTCTGCAGTTTCCAGGTCACGGATCTCACCAATCATGATGATGTCCGGATCCTGTCGCAGCAGCGCCCGCACGCCCGAGGCAAACGTCAGTTCGATGTTGGTCTGAACCTGCATCTGGTTGAAGGCCGGCTCCACCATCTCAATCGGGTCCTCGATGGTGCAGATGTTCACCTCGGGAGTGGCCAGTTGCTTGAGGGTTGAGTACAGGGTGGTGGTCTTGCCAGAGCCGGTAGGGCCGGTGACCAGAACAATGCCGTGGGGGTGATCGGTAATAGCCTGCCAGCGTTCCCGGTCTTCCTTGGAAAACCCCAGTTGTTCGTAGGACTTCAACAGCACTTCCGGATCAAATATCCGCAACACCATTTTCTCGCCAAACGCGGTTGGCATGGTGGCTAGCCGCAATTCCACCTCGCTGTTGTCCGGCTTTCGGGTTTTTATGCGGCCGTCCTGGGGGCGGCGCTTTTCCGCCACGTTCAGCCTGCCGAGAATCTTCAGGCGGCTGGTCACGGCCACGCCGACCTGGTCCGGGAATTCGTAGACGTTGTGCAGCACCCCATCGATGCGAAAGCGCACCTGGGTGACATTGCGCCGTGGTTCTATGTGGATATCCGATGCGCGTTGGTCGAAGGCGTACTGCAGCAGCCAGTCAACAATCTTGACCACGTGCTGGTCGTTGGCATCCGGGTGTTCGCTGGCCCCAAGGTCCAGCAGTTGCTCGAAATTCTGGGTACCGGCGGGGTTGGCTGCGTTGTTGCCGCCTGCCTTGCTGACGGAGCTCGCCAGTTGATAGAACTCAACGGTGTAACGGCGGATATCCTCGGGGTTGGCGACCACGCGGCGGATGTCTTTTCTCACCGCCTGGCGCAGGTTGCCTTCCCAGTCATTCTTGAAGGGTTCGGTGCTGGCGATGAGAACTTCATTTTCACCTATTTCAACCGCGAGAATGCCGTGTCGCTGGGCAAAGGCATAGGACATCACCCGGGCAATCGCGGGTGTATCTATCTTCAGGGGGTCGATGTGGTAGTAGGGCTGTTCCGCCCACTCCGCGAGCCACTGGGTCAGTCTGTCCAGATCCAGGGTGCGGCCGGTTTTCTGGCTCTCCAACCCGGCCTTGGCGACCAGTTCCAGTGGGTGGCGCTGGCTAGCGGGCCCGCTGCCCCCTGTCTGGATACCAATGTTGGCCGAGAGAACCCGTTCGGCATCCTCCTGGGTAATCTCACCACCGGTGACCAGCGCCGTGCAGATATCCCTCAGGGTCAAGGTACTTCTATGTGGCGCGGGTGGATGAGTGCTGTCGGCCATGATGCGTTCCCTGTCAGGTTTCGGTAACGGGCTGCGGACGGTTCACCTTAAGGTGGACCATGGCCACAGTAAACAGCAGGAAGGTCAGCACCGCGATGATCAGAGGGGTGATAGCGCCTTCGCTGAGCCAGGACGATACGACGTACTGGGTAAAATAGAAAATCACCACGAAACTGAGCCAGATGTAACCACGGTTGTGGCCCCGGAACACTGGTACGGCAAACGCCAGCAGCGGGACCAGCTTTACGCTGAGCATCAGCGTGACGGATACGCCCTCGACCTGCGCGGGGTAAAAGGTGCTGACAAGCAGGGCCGCCAGGGTGGCAAGATAAAGCAGAATGGTCAGCCGGGCGGTTATTCGGGCTTTGGGGTTGTGAAGCATTCGGTGATCCGTTGTGGTTGAGTGGCGCCGGGGTTAGTGCAATTTCATGGCAAGCCGCGCAAGGCGCTCGCCAAACGTCTGGCATATGGCTTTTTCATGGTCGTTCACGGACTGTGGCTCTCCGGTGCCAGCCCAGTGGGAAGGGCCGTAGGGCGTACCCCCGGCGGAGGTCTCGTTGAGCGCGCTTTCCGAATAGGGCACACCGCACAGCACCATTCCATGATGCAGCAGTGGCACCATCATCGTCAGCAGGGTGCTCTCCTGACCGCCATGCAGGCTGCCAGTGGACGTAAACGCGCCGGCGGGCTTTCCGCTGAGGGTTCCGTTCAGCCACAGGTCGCCGGTGCTGTCGAGGAAATACTTCAGCGGTGCTGCCATGTTGCCGAACCGGGTCGGGCTGCCGATGGCCAGGCCCGCACAGTTCGCAAGATCATCCTTGCTGGCATAGGGCGCGCCGTCGTCCGGTACCGCAGGCAGGGACGCCTCGGTGTCCGGCGACACGCTGGGCACGGTGCGAATTCTGGCATCCATACCCTGCACCCGGGATACACCCCGGGCAATCTGGGCGGCCAATTCGGCCGTTTGCCCAGTGCGGCTGTAATACAGCACCAGGATATAGGGCGAGGTGGTCGCCATTGGAGATCTCCGGTTAGAGAATATTCAGGACATTTTCAGGCGGTCGGCCCAGGGCTACCTTGTTACCCCTGATTACGATGGGCCGCTCGATCAGCTTCGGAGTGTCGACCATCGCTTTGATCAGCGTCTCACGGCCAAGCTCGGGGTCGTCCAGGCCCTGTTCCTTGTATTCCTTTTCCCCGGTTCTCATCAGCTCTCTGGGAGTGATGTCCAGGGCTGCAAGGATCTGTTCCAGGATTTGCTCTGTCGGTGGCGTTTCCAGGTAACGTATAATGTCCGGTTCAACACCTTGTTCGCGAAGGAGTTCAAGGGTTTGCCGGGATTTTGAACAGCGCGGATTGTGGAAAATTCGGGTTGGTTCTGTCATGGTTCTCCCTCTTCCCAGGTCAGGTTAACCGCAAGTTTGTCTGAGCGCCGTAGTCTAACAGGAGGCCACCCTTTGCAATACCCTGCGCGATATCCTGCAAAGTACTCTGCACTGGTGCGTTATTCCACCAGGTTGTGCAGGATCGGTATACTATTGGCCTTGTTGCCGCTGGCAGGCTGCCAGAACCACGAGTTTGAAAAGTCGGACGGAACCGTACTGCAGTGGGAGAGCCTGAGGGGCCACTGGGTGCTGGTCAATTATTGGGCCGAGTGGTGCAAACCCTGCCTGGAGGAAATTCCGGAGCTGAACAGTATCGACACCGCCAGTGCAGTGGTGGTCCTCGGTGTGAATTTTGATGATGTTCGTGGCCAGGAACTGATCGACCTGGGGCGAAGAATGGGTATTGAGTACAGCATGCTGGCAGAGGATCCAGGGCCGCAATTTGGCTGGGAAACACCCGTGGCCCTGCCCGCAACGTTTATTGTGGATCCGGATGGAGACCTCGTCGAGGCCCGCTTCGGCCCGCAAACTGAAGAAGACATCAAAGAATTGATTGGTCGCTGACCTGGCCCCGAACCGCCATTAACCTGCAGGAAATTTCCGACGCTATGTCACAGACCTTTGTCCACCTCCGCGTGCATTCCGAATATTCCATGGTCGATGGCCTGGTGCGCGTGAAACCCCTGATCGGTCGTGTTGCAGAACTGGGCATGCCCGCTGTCGGGCTTACGGAGCAGTCCAATATGTGCTCCCTGGTGCGCTTCTACAAGGCGGCCATGGGTGCTGGGGTGAAGCCCATTATCGGCGCAGACCTGTGGGTCGAAAACCCGGACGAGCCCGACAACCCGTTTCGCATCACTCTGCTGGCCCGTAACAACGATGGCTACCTGAATCTGACCGAAGTGGTCTCGCTGGGGTACACTGAGGGGCAGCGTTTCGGTAAGCCAATTATCCAGCGAAAGTGGCTGGAAAGCCGCACCGAAGGGCTGATTGCCCTGTCTGGAGCGCGACTGGGGGACGTGGGCAAGGCGCTGATGTCGGGCAAGCTGGACCTTGCCAGACAGCGTGCCGAATACTGGATGAACCTTTACCCGGGGTCGTTTTACCTGGAGTTGCAACGCACCGGGCGTCCTGGGGATGAAGATTGCCTGCACCTGAATGTTGAGCTGGCGGAGGCGCTGGGCTGCCCGGTGGTGGCGACAAACGATGTCCACTTCCTCCATGCCGAGGATTTCGAAGCCCATGAGGCAAGGGTCTGCATTGGCGAGAGCCGGACCCTGGACGACCCCAGGCGGGAGCGTCGTTTCAGCGACCAGCAGTATCTGCGCAGCGCCGATGAAATGATTGAGCTGTTCTCTGATATCCCCGAGGCAGTCGAAAATACGGTGGAAATTGCCCGACGCTGCTCGGTCCCGGTGCGTATGGGGGAGTATTTCCTGCCGAACTACCCCATTCCCGATGGCATGACCATGGATGACTACTTCCGAAAGGTGTCGGAAGAGGGGCTGGAAGAGCGGCTGGCGAAAACCCTCAGCAAGGACGACCCGGAATACGACAGCAAGCGCGAGGCCTACTACAAGCGCCTGAACTTCGAGCTGGATATCATTATCCAGATGGGATTCCCGGGCTACTTCCTGATCGTTATGGATTTCATCAAGTGGGCCAAGAATAACGGCGTGCCGGTGGGTCCTGGCCGGGGTTCCGGTGCTGGCTCCCTGGTGGCCTACGCCCAGTTGATTACCGATCTTGATCCTTTGGAATACGATCTGCTGTTTGAGCGCTTCCTGAACCCCGAACGGGTTTCGATGCCTGACTTTGACGTCGACTTCTGCATGGAGGGCCGTGATCGTGTTATCGCCTACGTGGCGGAAAAATACGGCCGCGAGGCGGTGTCCCAGATCATTACCTTCGGCACCATGGCTGCCAAGGCGGTTGTGCGGGACGTTGCCCGGGTTCAGGGCAAGTCGTACGGGCTGGCGGACAAACTCTCCAAGATGATCCCCTTCGAGCCGGGCATGACCCTGGAGAAGGCCCTGGAGCAGGAACCACAGTTGGTGGAGTTCCTGGAAAATGACGAGGAAGCCCAGGAAATCTGGGAAATGGCCCTGAAACTCGAGGGTGTGTGCCGAAACGCCGGTAAGCACGCCGGTGGCGTGGTGATTGCACCCACCAAGATTACCGATTTCTCGCCGCTGTACTGTGATGACGAGGGCGGCAGCCTGGTGACCCAGTTCGACAAGGGCGATGTGGAAGATGCCGGCCTGGTGAAGTTTGACTTCCTGGGGCTGCGGACCCTGACCATCATCGACTGGGCCCTGAAGATGATTAACCCGCGCCTGGAGAAACAGGGCAAGCCGGCGCTGGACATTAACGAGATTCCGCTGGACGACGTGCCTTCGTTCGACATGCTCAAGAAGGCGGAAACCACAGCGGTGTTTCAGCTTGAATCCCGCGGCATGAAAGACCTGATTCGCCGCCTGCAACCGGACTCCCTGGAGGATATGATCGCCCTGGTGGCCCTGTTCCGTCCGGGGCCACTGCAGTCGGGCATGGTGGATGACTTTATCGACCGGAAGCATGGCAGGCAGCCCATGTCATTCCCGCATCCTGATTATCAGTATGAGGGGTTGAAGCCCGTTCTCGAGCCTACCTATGGCGTTATCCTGTATCAGGAACAGGTCATGCAGATTGCCCAGGTGATGGCCGGCTACAGTCTTGGTAACGCCGACATGCTGCGCCGGGCCATGGGTAAGAAAAAGCCCGAGGAAATGGCCAAGCAGAAGCAGTTCTTTCTCGACGGCTGTGAAAACAATGACATCAACAAAACCCTGGCGGAGAACATTTTCGACCTGGTTGAAAAGTTTGCCGGCTATGGCTTCAACAAATCCCACTCGGCGGCCTACGCGCTGGTTTCCTACCAGACCCTGTGGCTGAAGGCTCATTATCCCGCTGAGTTTATGGCCGCGGTACTCACGGCGGATATGCAGAACACCGACAAGGTGGTCACGCTGGTGGAGGAGTGCCGCAGCATGGGGTTGGAGCTGCTGGTGCCCGACGTCAGCCGCTCTGAATACACCTTTACCGTCAACGATGACGGCGCCATTGTGTACGGTCTCGGCGCCATCAAGGGGCTTGGTGAGGGACCGATTGGCAGTATTCAGGCCGGCCGCGCCGACGGCGAGCCCTACCAGGATATTTTCGATTTCTGCCGCCGGGTGGATCTGAAAAAAGTAAACAAGAGGGCCATGGAGGCCCTGATCCGCTCCGGTGCCATGGATAAGCTGGGGGCAGGGCGCGCCCAGTTGATGGCCAGCATAGATAAGGCCATTCAGCAGGCCGGCCAGCAATCCCGCAACGAGTCCGTGGGCATGACCGATATGTTTGGCGACATGCTGATGGGCGGGGAAGACGGAGACCCTTATTCCGATGTGGCGAATGTGCGGGAATGGCCCAAGAAAGAGCGCCTCAAGGGGGAGAAAGACACCTTGGGCCTTTACCTGACGGGCCATCCGTTCGATGAATATGAGAAAGAAGTGCGGCGTTTCGTGCGCTCATCCATTGCTGATCTCAAACCGGCTCGCCAGCCCCAGCGTGTTGCCGGCCTTGTCGTTGCGCAACGTTCCATGAAGACCCGTACAGGGTCGACCATGGCGTTTATCACCCTGGATGATCGCAGTGCCCGCATTGAGGCCACTTTGTTTTCAGAGGCTTTTTTCGAGAATCGGGAGTTGCTTCAGTCCGACCAGGTCATTGTGGTGGAAGGCCAGGTCAGCCATGATGATTATTCTGGCCAGATGAAGATGCGCGTCAGCTCGGTGATGGACGTTGGTACGGCCCGGCAACAGTTCAGTCGTGGTCTCAAGCTCGCTATTCACGCGGATCAGCTTCAGAACGGCCTGCTGGATAAACTGGACTCCACGCTCAGGCCCTTCCGTTGTGAGGGCAGCCCGGTATGGATTGAATACAGTAGCGATAATGCCAGTACCCGTATCGAACTGGGTGAATCGTGGCGCGTACAGCCCGATGACGACCTGTTATTGGAGTTGAAATACCTCGTAGGCGACCAGTCGGTAGAACTGGTCTATGATTGATACTATCCGGCAAGGTTCATCCCGGGTATGGCGGACACGTTGAATAATTACGTTTTTGTCAGAAAGCGGACTCATACGAAGGTCCGCTTTAGCCAATGCTCAGGCGCTGCTATCTTTGTCCAAAATTCTGGTTTGGCGACTTACATTCTCGCCTTGCAAGCAAATGATGGAACATCATGAACCCTAATTATCTGGATTTCGAACAACCGATTGCCGACCTTGAAGCCAAGATTGAAGAGCTTCGCATGGTGGGAAATGATACCGATATCAACATCACCGATGAGATCAGCCGGCTGCGCAAGAAGAGTGTCAGCCTGACTGAAAGCATCTTCTCGAACCTCAAGCCCTGGGACGTGGCCCGCCTGGCTCGTCATCCCCGCCGGCCCTATACCCTCGACTACGTTGACATGATCTTTGACGACTTCGACGAGTTGCACGGTGACCGTCGTTATGCGGACGATCAGGCCATCGTGGGTGGTACAGCCCGCCTGGATGGCAAGCCGGTCATGGTGATTGGGCACCAGAAAGGCCGGGAGGTGCGCGACAAGGTAAAGCGGAATTTTGGTATGCCTCGCCCGGAAGGGTATCGTAAGGCCCTGCGGCTGATGGAAATGGCTGAGCGTTTCCGTATGCCGATCCTGACCTTTATCGATACTCCGGGTGCCTATCCAGGTATCGGGGCCGAAGAACGCGGCCAGAGTGAAGCGATCGCCTTCAACCTTGCCGTCATGTCCCGCCTGAAGACGCCGATTATTTCCACGGTGGTAGGCGAGGGTGGCTCCGGCGGTGCTTTGGCCATCGGCGTGTGCGATCAGTTGAATATGCTTCAATATTCCACCTATGCAGTCATTTCACCCGAAGGGTGTGCGTCGATTCTGTGGAAGAGTGCGGAATACGCCTCCCAGGCGGCAGAGGCGATGGGCGTGACCGCCGACCGACTGAAGGATCTTGGGCTGGCGGACAACGTTATTTCAGAACCGCTGGGCGGGGCGCATCGCAGCCCGGAAGAAATGGCAGAATCCCTGCGTGAGACCCTGAGCAAGGGCGTCGCCGAACTCAGTCGCCTGCCGGCCGACGAACTGGTGTCCCGCCGCTATGAGCGGTTGACCCGATATGACACCGGCCGGTAACCCCGGCTTCGGACAAAACTGGCCGGAAGCGCTATGTGCTCCGGTCAGGCACCTGCCTGATCATTCACACCTTCGCATTGCCCTCAGCGGCGGTATGGATTCGGTTTTGCTTCTCCATGTTGCCGCCCAGCTGTATGCCCATAACGGCCAGATTTCTGCGGTTCATATCAACCATCAGTTGCAGCCCAATGCCGATCAAACCGAGCGTTTTTGTCGATCGATTTGCCGGCAGCTTGGTGTGCCTCTCGACAGCCGCCGGGTCACCGTCGGCGGTCGAGAATCTCCTGACATTGGCGTCAGTGGTGGTGTTGAAGAAGCTGCCCGGGATGCGCGGTACCAGGTGTTCGAGGAGATTCTGGCTCCAGGTGAGTTACTGTTGATGGCCCATCATGGTGATGATCAGGCTGAAACAGTGCTGTTTCGGTTGTTGCGCGGGACTGGCATGGCGGGGCTGGGTGGTATGCCGGTGACACGCCCTCTGGGTGCTGGTCGGCTGTATCGACCACTGCTTGATTTCAGTCGCGCAGAGCTTCACGGATGGGCAGTTCAGCACGGTATCGAGTGGATGGAAGATCCCAGTAATATCGATGAGCGCTTTGATCGCAACTTTCTCCGTACGTCGATTTTTCCTCTCCTCAAGTCACGCTGGCCGTCGCTGATCAGTCGTATGGGGCATACCGCCGATTCGTGTCGAGAGGGGGACGAGTTGGCTGCAAAGCTGGCGGAAATCCACTTTAAACAATGTGCCGGGCCTTCTGGTGAGCTTTGTTTGAGTGCGCTCGGTGCACTGTCTCTGGCGGAGCAGAAAAACCTGCTGCGCTGGTGGGCAAGGTATTTTCGTTATCAGCCCCCCGCCATTGCAGACTGGCCGCAGGTTCTGGAAGATTTTCTGAGCTCGCCGGCGGACAGGGAGCCGGAGCTTCGGGGAACGGGGTTCGTGATTCGACGTTTTCGGGGGTGTCTGTACCTGGTTCCCGAGTTCACGAAATTGCCTGCCGGAAAGTCTGTCCTGGTTCCGGATCAGGCGCTATCGTGGGGTGGATGGCGATTGACGCTGGCGGCGTCAGGTAAGCCTAAAACACCGGCGCCGGAAATAAGGGTATCTACGAGGGCAGGGGGCGAACGCATCCGCCCAGCCCCTGGCGGCCCGTCGAAATTATTGAAGAACTGGCTTCAGGAAAAAAATGTTCCACCCTGGGAAAGAGCCCGGCTACCGCTGCTTCTTGAGGTGGTGGACGGCCATGAAGAAGTGGTCGGAGCTGGCGACTTGTGGGTTTCCGGCAAATACTGTGGAGAGGCCCCGGCCAGTGGCTGGCGGATTGTTGTGGAGCGGGAATGTAATTGAGAAGGTGGCGCCTTTCTGGTAGTCTGGCGTCCCATCTTGAGATGACAATCTCCCTCCTTCACCGAACCAGACAAATCACGGAATCTGCATGACGCGTTATATTTTCGTCACCGGCGGTGTCGTGTCCTCCTTGGGGAAAGGTATCGCATCGGCCTCTCTGGCTGCGATCCTAGAGGCACGCGGCCTGAAGGTCACTATTCTCAAGCTGGACCCGTACATCAACGTGGACCCCGGCACCATGAGTCCGTTCCAGCACGGTGAAGTTTTTGTCACCGAAGATGGCGCGGAAACCGATTTGGACCTGGGGCACTACGAGCGGTTTATCCGCACGCCGATGTCACGCCGGAACAACTTCACTACCGGTCGCGTTTACGAGGAAGTAATTCGTAAAGAGCGCCGGGGTGACTACCTCGGTGGTACGGTTCAGGTGATTCCCCACATCACGGACGAGATCAAGCGTCGTGTGGTTGAAGGCGCTTCTGGCGCCGATGTGGCACTGATCGAAATCGGCGGCACGGTGGGCGACATTGAATCGCTGCCATTCCTTGAGGCCTGCCGCCAACTGAAGGTGGAAGTTGGCCCGCAGCGTGCGTTGTTCATGCACCTGACTCTGGTTCCCTACATCGCCACGGCCGGTGAGATCAAAACCAAGCCTACCCAGCACTCGGTGAAGGAAATGCGTTCCATCGGCCTGCAGCCGGATATTCTGCTGTGCCGTTCGGAGCACGAAGTGGACGCCAGTTCCCGTCGCAAGATTGCACTGTTCACCAACGTGGAAGAGCGGGCGGTCATTCCGCTGCAGGATGCCAAGTCCATCTATGCCATCCCGCGCATGTTGCACGAATTTGGTCTGGACCAGCTGGTTATTGAGCGTTTCAGTCTGGATGCCAGTCCGGCCAACCTGGGTGAATGGGATGCCGTCGTTGAGTCCCTGATGAATCCGGAAGGTGAAGTTACTATCGCCATGGTCGGCAAGTACATGGAGTTGCTGGACGCCTACAAATCGTTGATCGAGTCGCTCCTGCATGCCGGTATCAAGACCCGCACCAAAGTCCGTATGAACTACATTGACTCCGAAGACATCGAGCGCGATGGTACCGGTGCGCTGGCCAGTGCCGACGCTATTCTCGTTCCGGGTGGCTTTGGTGAGCGCGGTGTCGAAGGCAAGATCCGCACGGTGCAGTACGCCCGCGAAAACAAGGTCCCGTACCTGGGTATCTGCCTGGGTATGCAGGTGGCCGTTATTGAATACGCCCGCAACGTGGCGGGCCTGAAAGATGCCCACAGCACCGAATTCCGCGAACACACCCCGGAGCCGGTTGTGGGACTGATCACGGAGTGGCTGGATGCCAGTGGCGAGAAAGAGGAGCGCACCGAAGAGTCTGATCTGGGCGGCACCATGCGCCTGGGCGCTCAGGACTGCGTGGTCGCTGAAGGTTCCACCATCGCCAACTGTTACGGTCGTAAGACCATCCGTGAGCGCCACCGTCATCGGTTCGAGGTGAACAATCATTTCCTGCCACAGTTGGAAGGTGCCGGCCTGAGAATTTCCGGTCGCTCCACCGACGGCAAGCTGGTTGAGGTTGTGGAAGTGCCTGATCATCCCTGGTTCGTGGCATGCCAGTTCCACCCAGAATTTACCTCCACGCCCCGGGACGGCCACCCGCTGTTCAAGGGCTTTGTTGAGGCAGCCCTGGCCCGTAAAAAGGAATCCTGATCATGGCGCAGAGTACGGTGAACGTCTCGGGAATCGAGGTTGCCAACGATAAGCCGTTCGTATTGTTCGGTGGCATGAACGTGCTGGAATCTGCCGAAATGGCGATGGAAGTGGCCGAGGCGTACGTCGAGGCTACCCGCAAGCTTGGGATTCCCTACGTATTCAAAGCGTCGTTCGACAAGGCCAACCGCTCTTCCGTGCACTCCTTCCGCGGCCCCGGTCTTGAGAAGGGGCTGCAGATTCTGGCGGACATCAAAAGCAAGTTCGGTGTTCCTATCATTTCCGATGTTCACGAGCCTGAGCAGGCCGCACCTGCCGCAGAGGTTTGCGATATCATCCAATTGCCGGCTTTCCTGAGCCGGCAGACGGATCTTGTCGTTGCCATGGCGGAAACCGGAGCGGTCATCAATATCAAGAAGGCCCAGTTCCTGGCGCCACAGGAAATGAAGCACATCATTGCGAAGTGTGGGGAAGCCGGTAACGACAAGGTGATCCTGTGTGAGCGCGGCACCAGCTTCGGTTACAACAACCTTGTGGTGGATATGTTGGGCTTCGGAATTATGAAATCCATGAATGTGCCGGTGATGTTCGACGTCACTCACGCCTTGCAGATGCCCGGTGGTCGCGCGGATTCAGCCGGCGGCCGCCGCGCCCAGGTAACCGACCTGGCTCTGGCGGGTATGTCCCAGGGGCTTGCGGGTCTGTTCCTTGAGGCGCACCCCGACCCGGATCAAGCCAAGTGCGACGGGCCCTGTGCTCTCCGCCTGAGCCAGCTTGAGCCGTTCCTGGCCCGGGTGAAGGCCGTTGATGACCTTGTGAAGAGTTTCAAACCTATTGATACCGCCTGATTGGCGGTTTTTTGCGTTCCATAAGGACTATGGGAGTGAGCGGGAACGGCCCTACGAAAATGTGCGGAGCCATGGATGGCGGAGCCCAAGCGCACAGGGATGTGCTTGTAGCGTTTTTCGTAGGGCCGTTCCCGCTCGCTCTTACTCCCAATTTTGAAATCAAACTTGGAGACAGAGAAGAATGACCAAGATTGCCAACATTAAAGGCCGTGAAGTACTGGATTCTCGCGGGAACCCCACGGTTGAAGCGGACGTGATTCTTGAGGACGGCACCATTGGTAGTGCGTGTGCACCCTCCGGTGCGTCTACCGGTTCCCGTGAAGCTCTGGAGCTTCGAGATAAAGACGCAAATCGCTACTTGGGCAAAGGTGTTCTGACGGCTGTCGAAGCTGTGAACACCAAAATCCGTGAAGCGCTGATTGGCAAAGATGCCGCAGACCAGCGTGCCCTGGATAACATCATGCTGGAGTTGGACGGCACTGAGAACAAAGCCAACCTGGGCGCCAACGCTATTCTGGCTGTCTCCCTTGCCGCTGCCAAAGCTGCTGCCGCTTCATTGGGCAAGCCGCTGTATGCTCACATTGCGGACCTTAACGGTACCTCCGGCAAGTACAGCATGCCGGTGCCGATGATGAATATCCTCAACGGTGGCGAGCACGCAGACAACAACGTCGATATCCAGGAATTTATGGTCCAGCCAGTGGCTGCGAAGTCATTTGCCGAAGCGCTGAGGATTGGTGCGGAAATTTTCCACGCGCTGAAGAAGGTTCTTAACAGCAAAGGCCTTAACACCGCCGTCGGCGACGAAGGCGGTTTTGCACCGGATCTGCCTTCCAACGAAGGCGCTCTGGCGGTGATCCAGGAAGCGGTGGAGAAGGCCGGCTACAAGCTGGGTACCGATGTGACCCTGGCGCTGGATTGTGCGTCTTCCGAGTTCTACAAGGATGGCCAGTACCAGCTGTCCGGCGAGGGCAAGTCCTTTGATTCCGCCGGTTTTGCCGACTATCTCGCGGGCCTGTGCGAGCGCTATCCGATTGTGTCTATCGAAGACGGTATGGATGAGAGCGACTGGGACGGCTGGAAAGTGCTGACTGAGAAGCTGGGTGACAAGGTTCAGCTGGTGGGTGACGACCTGTTCGTGACCAACACCAAAATTCTCAAGCAGGGTATCGACAAGAACGTCGGGAACTCCATCCTGATCAAGTTCAACCAGATCGGCAGCCTGAGTGAAACTCTGGATGCCATCAAGATGGCCCAGGATGCGGGTTACACGGCGGTGATTTCCCACCGTTCCGGTGAAACCGAGGACACCACCATCGCCGACCTGGCCGTGGCCACCTGTGCAGGTCAGATCAAGACCGGCTCCCTGTGCCGCTCCGACCGGGTTGCCAAGTACAACCAGTTGCTTCGCATTGAGGAAGCGTTGGATGGCAAGGCTCCCTATCGTGGCCTGAGCGAGATCAAAGGCCAGGGTTAATCGCCTGTTAAGGATTACCCTGTCGGCAGGGTGCTGACAGGTAACCGATCCGGAACGGCCATCATGATCCTCAATAGATGAGGCGTGATGGCCTTTTTGTACAACTGGTTAGCAGAACTTGTTGCTAAACTACACTAAGGTCTATACTTACTGTCCGGTTGATGCATCGTAAACGGAATTCGCAATGAAGTTACTCTGGTCCATCATGATTATTCTTATTCTCCTGCTGCAGGTTCGCCTGTGGGTGGGGGAGGGTAGTTTTGCCCAGGTATGGGGACTGGAGAACGCCATTGCCGAGCAGCGCGAGGAAAACGCTGAGCTTGCAGTCCGCAATGAGCGTCTCTATGCAGAAGTGCGCAACCTTCGCGGCGAGAAAGGCGCGGTTGAAGAACGTGCCCGTATGAACCTGGGCCTGATCCGTAACGATGAAACCTTCTTCCTGGTGGTCGAGCAGTAACCCAGCCGCAAGCCAGGCCGATCAAAGCTGACCACGTCCATGAGTAAACCCCGCTATTGGTTGATTGTTCCCGCCGCAGGTTCCGGCCAGCGAATGAAGGCAGACTGTCCCAAGCAGTATCTCAAGCTGGACCATCGATATATCCTTGATATCACTCTCTCCAGGCTACTGGACCATGCCGATTTTTCAGGTTGTGTGGTGGCTATTCGTGAGGATGATCCCTGGTGGCCGGATACCATGGCCAGTTCTGACACACGTATCGATACCTGTGCCGGAGGCGCTGAGCGTGCGGATTCGGTATTGGCTGCACTTGACGCGCTGGCACATCAGGCGGGTGATGACGATTGGGTTCTGGTACATGATGCGGCACGGCCCTGCCTGCATTCCAATGACCTCGAACGATTGCTGACCCAGCTACACGATCACCCTGTGGGTGGCTTGCTGGCGACGCCGGTGGCCGATACGCTCAAGCTTGTGGCAAGTGACAGTAATCAGGTGGAGACAACCATCGACCGTCGTCATCTGTGGCGCGCACTGACACCTCAAATGTTCCGTTGTGGCGCCTTGAGGCGGGCTCTGGAGGCTGCCATCGCATCAGGTTACCCGGTGACCGATGAATCCTCGGCCATGGAATACGCAGGCAATGTTCCCTGTATCGTGGAGGGTCGACCGGATAATATAAAGATAACGGTGCCCGCTGATCTGGCACTGGCCGGTTTTATTCTCGGCCGCCTCTAGCGGCGAACCTGCATCATCACTGATTGAGAAGGAAATGGCACTATGCGAATTGGGCAAGGCTTTGATGTCCATGCTTTCTGCGAGGGCGATCAGGTCACTATTGGCGGTGTGACGATTCCGCACACCCATGCCCTCAAGGCCCATTCCGATGGGGACGTGCTTTTGCACGCCCTTGCAGATGCCCTGTTGGGTGCGGTGGCCCTCGGTGACATCGGCCATCTGTTTCCCGACACCAGTGAGGAGTGGGCGGGCGCGGACAGCCGGGACCTGCTGCGCCGCGTGATGGAACGTGTTGCCGGTGAAGGGTTTGGTGTCGGTAACGTGGATGCCACCATTATTGCCCAGGCCCCGAAAATGGCGCCCCACATTGAGGCCATGCGGTTGACCATTGCCGAGGATCTTGCGATCCCGGCGAGCCGGGTCAGCGTCAAGGCGACCACCACCGAAAAGCTGGGTTTTACCGGTCGCGGTGAGGGCATTGCATGCCAGGCGGTTTGCCTGCTGGAGCAGGTTTCATCATGACGGATGCTCAGTACGCTTCCAAAGGCTGGCGACTCGACTGGCCAACCTCCTCAGGCTCTCGGGTGGCTTCGGCGCGTATCAAATCCTTACCTGCCGACTTTTTCGTGGATGAAGATCTGTCTATGCCCGATGACAGTGGCGGTGGAGGAGAGCACCTTTGCCTGCGTCTGGAAAAAGTCGGGGACAACACCGACTACGTGGCTCGGCAGCTTGCTAATATTTGCGGCTGTCGGCATTTCGACGTGGGTTTTTGCGGGCTGAAGGATCGTCATGCTATTACGCGTCAATGGTTTAGCCTTTATCGGCCGGGACAGGAAGACGACGATGCAACGTTCATCCAGGCGGTGGAGGAACACTGGCAGGTATTGGCTCAGTACCGCCAGGCTCGAAAACTGAGGCGGGGCGATCATCAGGGTAACCGGTTTGAACTGGTGCTAAAGGACGTGGTCGGCAACGCATCTGCTATCGATGCGGCTCTGGCCCGGTTGCGGGACCTCGGATGCCCGAATTATTTCGGTTCGCAACGGTTTGGCCATGGCGGTGCCAACCTGGACAGGGCGCTGATCATGGACCCGACAACACTGAACCGTCGGAGTGGTCGCAATGTCAAAAAACGTGGGCGAGGGCGGTCAACCTCTGGCAGTCGTGACAGTAAGAACGTATTGTACTTTTCGGCGGCACGTTCGTGGTTATTCAACGAGGTGCTCGCCCATCGTGTTGAGACAGGCACCTGGCTGGAACCTCTGGAGGGAGAGCCAGGCGCCTGTGAGAATCAGAACCTGATGGTGACAGGTCCTCTCTGGGGCGACGGTGGCACCGAGGCAGTGTCAGTCCAGGGCGAAATCGAGCGTTCCGTGGTTGCGGGACACCCGCAGCTGGCAGCGGTGTTTTCAACCACCCGCATGAAGCCTGAACGTCGGCCACTGAACCTGAAACCGGAAGCTCTGGAATGGCATTGGGATGGCGATGATCAGTTGCGGCTGTCATTCCGGCTTGCGCCGGGGCAATACGCAACGACGTTGCTGGACGATGTGTTTGATATAACGGACGCAACCACGTTTATTGGAGAAAATTGTGCGAATTCTGTTGTCCAATGATGATGGCGTTCACTCGCCTGGTCTTCAGGCCCTACACGACGGGCTCCAGGGGCTGGGCCATCTTGAGGTCGTGGCGCCGGATCGGGACCATAGCGGTGCCAGCAATGCCTTGACGCTGAGTCGCCCGTTAACGGTGGAAGACCATGCCAATGGCTTCCGCTCTGTGGACGGGACCCCGACAGATTGCGTTCACCTCGCGGTTAACGGGCTGTTTGATGAGCCGTTTGATCGCGTGGTCTCGGGCATCAATACCCACGCTAACCTTGGCGACGATATCATCTATTCGGGTACGGTGGCGGCCGCCACTGAGGGTAGAAACCTGGGGTTGCCGGCAATCGCGGTATCGCTGGTGAACGAAGGCCGTTTCCACTACGAAACGGCGGCCAGGGTTGTGCGCGCGTTGCTGGAAAGCGATCAGCCGCTAACCCTTGGTCCTCGGTGCATTCTCAATGTGAACGTTCCCGATGTGCCATGGGAAGAGATTGCCGGCTTCCGCGTGACCCGGCTTGGCCATCGCGACCGGGCTGAAGGCGCGGTGCCGATGACCTGTCCCCGGGGCAAGGCCCGTTACTGGATCGGTGCCGCTGGCAAGGGCAGCGACGCCGGGCCGGGCACCGATTTCAACGCGGTGCGCGAGAATTACGTTTCGATCACTCCCGTCCACGTGGACATGACGCGCCATGAGGTACTGTCGCCACTGCGAGAGTGGGTTGAGTTGCTATCAGGACGGGAGGGACGTTAATGGTGGCAGCGATTGACGGTATTGGAATGACGTCCCGCCGAACCCGAATGCGACTGATACAAAGACTCAGAGAAGCTGGTATAGCCGATGAGCAGGTGCTGACGGCGATATCCGATGTGCCGCGCCACATATTTCTGGATGAAGCGCTGTCCCACAGGGCTTACGAAGACACGGCACTGCCCATTGGCTACAGTCAGACCCTGTCCCAGCCCTATATTGTCGCGCGAATGACCGAATCCCTGATGCGCCACAAACCCAGGAAGGTGCTGGAGCTGGGAACGGGGTCAGGCTACCAGACCGCGATCCTTGCCAGGCTGGTGGATCAGGTTTTCAGCGTTGAGCGCATCAAACCGCTCCAGGACCGGGCCCGCGACCGGCTTCGCCAGCTTGGCTACCGCAACACCATGCTCAAGCACGCAGACGGGGGGATGGGGTGGCCAGAACAGGGGCCGTTTGATGGCATCATCGTCACCGCAGCACCCCGTGAGATCCCGCCGGAACTGAAAGACCAACTGGCGGATGGAGGCGTTATTGTGGCCCCGATCGGTGAGGGCACACAGATGTTGGTGGAAATGGTACGCCAGGGCGACCGTTTCGAGACCAGGGATATTGAACCGGTGCGTTTTGTGCCCCTGTTGGGCGGGGTTGTACGGTGACGGCAGAACGCCCCTCTGAGTCTTCTGCCGACGTACCTCACTCCCATCATCCCTTTGCGGTATTCCTGAGGGGTATGGCCATGGGGGCGGCTGATATCGTACCCGGTGTGTCGGGTGGCACCATTGCATTCATTACCGGCATCTACTTCCGGTTGCTGGAAGCCATCAATGCCGTTCCACAAGCCTTCTTCCAGCACCTGATCCGTGGGCAGGTGAGGCAGTTCTGGGCGGCGTGTGACGGCACCTTCCTACTGTGCCTGCTGGCGGGGATCCTGGGCAGTATTGCCACCCTTGCGTCCGTGATCAGTCATGCCCTTGCCACCTATCCGATCCTGATCTGGAGTTTTTTCTTCGGCCTGATCGTCGCCTCGGTGTGGCACGTCGGCCGTCAGATTCGTCGCTATGAGCTATTGTTGCTGTTGCCATTTTCGGTGGGAACCGTTTTTGCCTGGTGGGTAACGACCTTGTCCGGCAGCCCGTTGTCGCCCTCAATGCCGGTGTTCTTCGGTGCCGGGGCCCTGGCCATCTGCGCCATGATCCTGCCAGGAATCTCCGGCAGTTTTATCCTGGTGATTCTGGGTATGTACGTCCCGGTGCTGGACGCCATACGTTCCCTGGATCTGGGCATCCTCGTGATTTTCGCTGTTGGCTGCCTGGTCGGTTTACTGTCGGTTGCCCGGCTCATTACCTGGGCGTTCCATCGCTACCATGACCTTGTGCTGGCGTTGTTGACTGGTTTTATGGTGGGGGCGCTGAACAAGGTCTGGCCCTGGAAAGAGACACTAAGCTGGCGTACCAACAGTGCCGGCCAGCAGGTGCCCCTGAACGAAGCAAGCGTCAGTCCGATGGGCTATGCTGAGTTGACCGGTGACGAGTCACAATTACTGCTGGCGATGACCTGTGCGTTAGCCGGTCTGTCGCTGGTTTTGCTGGTGGAATGGGTGGGTAGGAAAAAACAGCCTGGCGCCGCCCGTTAGCTTGGTTTTCTGTTCGCTGTTGTGACGGCGTTCACGGGCGTATCGAGACTAAGTGTTACTTTTTGATCCGTAAGGTTGTTTCGGGCAGTAACAAATGCAACAGATGGGTAACTTGGTTTCATGCCCAAAATGTGCAATAAATTAGCAAGTTACTTAAAACACTTTATAAACCGCCGAATTTTTATACGAATTACTAATAACGGGCATATTTTTATTCTTTTGAGATTAGTGCGTGGGTTCATCATTGCTGCGACGGCAGTCTTCCCGCGGCTCCCCTTCGGTGCCCCTGCTTCTCCGTGTTCAAAAAAACGGAAGCGTCTCTACACCTTTCTGCTCGTGCTTCTTGGTTCCATGCTGCTGACTGGCTGCAACACGCAGGCAATCTACCGTGATGACCTCTACAACCCGCCGGTGTACTGGGGGCGTCATGTTGTCAAATCCGGTGAAACGCTCTACAGCATCGCCTGGCGTTATGGTCGTGACTACCGGGAACTAGGCAATGCCAATGGTATAAGCCCGCCTTACCATATCAAGGCAGGGCAGGTTCTCAGGCTGGACCTTCGCGGAAATGTAACATCTACCGCCCACAATGGTGGGAGTAGCAAGTCGTCGGCCTCTCGACCGCCAACCCGCGCCGCGTCGCGGCAGTCTGCTCCCAAACCGGAGCCAAAACCGACAGTCTCGCGACGGCCCGATACCTCGTCACCACTAACAGGTCAGAGCCAGACGGTTTCGAATGTCAACTGGCGCTGGCCCCACGTTGGCACCGTAATTGCAGGATATTCAACATCCGGGAAAGTCAATAAAGGTATTGATATTGCTGGAAAAGCAGGTGATTCTGTGAGGGCGGCGGCAAGTGGTAATGTCGTTTATGCCGGAAGTGGGTTGCTCGGTTATGGCAACCTGATCATAGTGAACCACAATGAGCACTATTTGAGTGCTTATGCTCACAACCGGAAGATTCTGGTGCAGGAAGGGGAGGACGTTAAAGCCGGACAGGTCATCGCTGAACTGGGAAACAGCGGCACGGACAGACCCAAGTTGCATTTTGAAATCCGGAAAAATGGCAACCCGGTCGACCCCGCCCACTACCTCCCGGCCCGATGAAACGGATTAACAGGAAAAAACCTGGCGTCCGGCACCGAAAATCAGAGGCAACGAAAGACAATAGTCGAGACAAACAATAAAAAAACGACGGTTCCGGCAACCGTCAATAGCTAGCAATAAATGTCCTGAACAAGAACACGAAGAAAGCAGGCGCTCGCAATAACAAAAAGACGTGAGCGAATTTCCAGGATCATTGAAAGGCGGGGCAAAGAGTTATGTCAGCAGAGCATGAAGAACTCATCATTGATCGTGTATCAGATGTTGAAGACGCAGACGATCAGCTATTAGCAGAAGACAAAGTAGAAGAAAAAGAAACGGCCGAAGTGGAAGCCGTTGAAACAGAAGAAGACATCCCGGCCCAGGGTCGATACTTCACCAGCCAGAAACAACTGGACGCCACCCAGCTTTATCTCAACGAAATCGGTTTCTCTCCTCTCTTGACACCCGAAGAAGAAGTGTACTTTGCACGGCTCGCCCGTAAGGGAGAGGAGTCTGGCCGCAAACGTATGATCGAGAGCAATCTGCGTCTGGTGGTCAAGATTGCTCGACGTTACGTGAACCGTGGTCTGACACTGTTAGACCTGATCGAAGAGGGTAATCTCGGGCTTATTCGTGCGGTAGAGAAGTTTGACCCCGAGCGGGGCTTCCGTTTCTCCACCTACGCCACCTGGTGGATCCGCCAGACCATTGAGCGGGCCATCATGAACCAGACCCGCACCATCCGCCTTCCCATCCACGTTGTTAAGGAACTCAACCTGTACCTGCGCGCGGCACGGGAGCTTACTCAGAAGCTGGACCACGAGCCGTCAGCGGAAGAAATTGCGCGGATGGTCGACAAGCCGGTAGCAGACGTTAAGCGGATGCTGGGCCTGAACGAGCGCGTTGCGTCCATGGACACGCCCATTGGTACCGGCGGCGAAAAATCCCTTCTGGATACCGTCGCAGACGAAGGCGCCTCCGACCCCGCCGACCTGCTGCAGGACAACAACATGTGCTCCTGTGTCGAAAAGTGGATCGATCAGCTCAGCGACAAGCAGCAGGAAGTTCTCTCCCGTCGCTTTGGCTTGAGGGGTTACCCCATCAGCACGCTTGAGGAAGTGGGCCAGGAGATTGGTCTGACCCGTGAGCGGGTTCGCCAGATCCAGGTGGAGGCGCTACGTCGTCTTCGCGAGATCCTGGAGAAGGAAGGCCTGTCGGGAACCATGCTGTTCAAGTAATCGCTTCTGTACCACCAAAAACCGGCCCGTTGTCTGCGGGCCGGTTTTTTTTGCGTTGCCAAATGAGAACCAGCCGGCGTAAGCGTTCGTTTGCTCCCTGTTAAACTTGGATGGCCGGAGGGGGATATGGGTGTCGAACTCCGGTGCAATCAGACATTCAATAATAACGATCAATAAGGAAAGGACGATGAAGAAGGCCCTATCAACAGGATTTGCATCACTGCTGCTGACAGCAGCCCTTACAACACCAGCCGCCGCTCTGACGGTGGAGGGCGTTGACGTGCCGGATACCTACTCGGCGATGGATACCGAGCTCAAGCTCAATGGTGCGGGTACCCGTTCCAAGTGGTTCATGGACCTTTATATCGGTGGTCTGTATGTGCCCGAGACCATCGACGATGGCCAGGCCATTATCAACGCGGACGAGCCCCAGGCCATCACCCTGCACATCATTTCCGGGATGATCACCAGCGACAAAATGAAATCCGCCACAATGGAAGGGTTTGAAAATTCCACAGGGGGAGACCTGGCCGCGATCAAGGACGATGTGGATGCGTTCCTGGATGTGTTTTCAGAAGAGATCAAGGACGGTGACGTGTTTGATCTCGTTTACCTGCCGGGTGAGGGCGTGCGCGTACTTAAGAATAGTGAGGGACGCGCCACCATTGGCGATCTGGAGTTCAAGAAGGCCCTGTTCGGCATCTGGTTGTCAGATGAGCCTGCCCAGGAAGACCTGAAAGAGAAGATGCTGGGCCAGCGGTAAGCGCCCGGTAGGGGCACCGGTTCCGGTTATCCGGGGCCGGTGTCAGTCCATGTAATCCCGTTTCTGCTTGAATTCGCACAGATCTTCGATGATGCAGGCGCCGCATCTTGGCTTCCTGGCGGTACAGGTGTAGCGCCCGTGAAGGATCAGCCAGTGATGGGCATCCAGCAGGAACTCCCTGGGCACCAGCCGCATCAGGCGCTTTTCCACTTCCAGCACGTTCTTGCCCGGCGCAATCCCCGTTCTGTTCGATACCCGGAAGATATGGGTATCCACCGCCATTGCCGGTTGCCCGAACGCGGTGTTCAGAACCACATTGGCGGTCTTGCGGCCCACACCCGGAAGGGCTTCCAGGTCTTCCCGGTTGTCCGGAACTTCCCCGCCGTGTTTTTCAATCAGCGCACGACAGGTCTTGATCACGTTCTCGGCCTTGCTGTTAAACAGCCCGATGGTCTTGATGTATTCCTTCAGGCCATCCACTCCCAGCGCGAGGATTTTTTCGGGTGTGTTGGCTACGGGGTATAGTTTTGCTGTTGCCTTGTTCACACCGACGTCCGTGGCCTGGGCCGAGAGGATCACCGCGATCAGCAGTTCGAACGGGTTGGTATAGTTCAACTCGGTTGTGGGTGTCGGATTGGCTTCCCGCAAACGGGTAAAGATTTCCGTACGTTTTGCCTTGTTCATGGGTTATCCGCTGGCTGAGAAAGTAATGGTCATTGGATGTTCAGGATACATGGCCTGTTACCCGCACTCGCTTGCTACCGGCCACGATGGGCTCTGCCGCCGTACGGCGGGCCTTGAGATGATTGTCGATGCCATTCTTCAGCGCGATAAGCAGCCCCAGCCCCACAAAGGCGCCTGGCGGCAGCACCATGAAGAGCACGTCCGGGTACTGCTCCAGCGGACGGATTCCCCAGTCTGCCGCCATGGGGCCCAGCAGGAGATCCATATCGGTAAACAGGGTGCCCTGGCCCACGAGCTCCCGCATGGCGCCGAGTGCAATCAGCACTACCAGAAAACCGATACCCATCATGACACCGTCCAGCAGGGCGGGTAGGGGCGGGTTCTTGGAAGCAAACGCGTCCGCACGGCCCAGGATGGCACAGTTGGTCACAATCAACGGAATGAAAATACCCAGGATCTGGTAGAGCTCATAGGTATAGGCCTGCATCAACAGTTCAGCGCAGGTAACGAAAGAGGCGATGATCATCACGAAGGCAGGCAGGCGCACCGACTCGCTGACAAAGTTGCGGATCAGTGACACTGCCAGGTTCGAGCCCATCAGCACCATCAGCGTTGCCAGGCCCAGGCCGATGGCATTAACGACGGTACTGGTCACCGCCAGAAGGGGGCAAAGCCCCAACACCTGAACCAGGGCAGGGTTGTTGGTCCAAAGCCCGTCACGGATGATCTCTGAGCTGGATTTGGTCGCCATGTTACGAATGCTCCCGGTCTGGTGTCTGGCCAGCGATTTCCTCGGGCGTCAGCGGCGTGCTTCGGGGTGACGCGGGTTCATTGAGGATGTCGCGAATGTCACTGCGGTGCTCACGGAAATAGATGAGTGTTTTTTGCACCGCATTAACCACGGCCTTCGGGGTGATGGTCGCACCGGTGAACTGGTCAAATGTCCCGCCGTTTTTCCTGACAGCCCAGCGTTCCGGTTCCGGATTGCCAAGGGAGCGACCGGTGAACGAGTGGATCCAGTCTGACTTCTTGGTTTCAATGCGGTCACCCAGGCCAGGGGTTTCCCGGTGGCTGGTCACCCGAACTCCCAGCACCGTGCCTTTCATATCCAGACCCACCAATAGGTGAATGTTGCCAGAATAACCGTCAGGGGCCACCACCGGCATGATCAATCCGGTAGGGCGGCCATTGCGGCGCGCCACCCAGGCCGTGACGGGGTCGTTAGCGTTCATTCCGTTATCCGCCGGAAGCTGCACCGTGTCGGTCAGCAGATGATTGTCGTGCCGGTTTTCCGGAATGATCTCAAACAGCGCCTGTGCTTCCGCCCTGGCGGCCTGTTCCTGTATGCGCTCGGCCGTCATGACCTGGGTGATGGCGATGGTGCCGCCGGTAATGATGGCGAACAGGCCCAGGCCAATGGCGTTGCGACGGATGGACTTTGCGAGTGCTGCCATGGTTTACCCCTGACCCTTGCCGGGAATGCCGCGCCGGGGCTTATGATGCCCGTAGGTACGGGGCGGCGTGTAGTGGTCGATAAACGGCACCGCGAAGTTCATCAGCAGAACACTGAAGGCCACCGCATCGGGGTAGGCGCCCCAGGTGCGGATCAGGTAGATCAGGATACCAATACCCGCTCCGTAGATAAGCTTGCCCTGATGGCTGGATGCAGCGGACACTGGGTCCGTGGCAATAAAGAACGCGCCCAACATGGTGCCCCCAGCCAGCAGGTGCATGGACAGCGGCGCATACAGGTCCGCGTTGCTGCCAAAGGCAAGGCTCATAATCGCGAGGCCCGCCAGCATGCTGACTGGAATGTGCCAGGTGATAATCTTCAGGCCGACAAGAACCAGACCACCCACGAGGAACGCGGCGTTGACCCATTCCCAGCCCCGGGCAACACCGTCACCGAAGGTGGGGTGAGCAAGCACTTCCGCTGCGGTGTGGGTGGTAATCTTGTGTTTGTACTCATCCAGCGGCGTGGCCATGGTGAAGGCGTCTACCGCTGTCTGTTGGCCGGAGGCGATCATGCTCAGGGTGTCACCAAACCCCGGAGCGGTCTCCCATAGGAGGCCGGGCTGCGCCCAATTCGTGGTCATGGCCACGGGGAATGAGATCAGCACCAGAGCGTAACCCACCATGGCAGGGTTGAACGGGTTGGAGCCCAAACCACCGTAGAGTTGCTTGGCCATGACGATGGCGGCGATGACGGCAACCGCGGACACCCACCAGGGCGCAAACTGAGGCAGGGAAAGGCCCAGCAAAAGGCCAGTGACCGCAGCGGTGTTGTCTTTCAGGAAGAAAGCCACCGGGCGCTTGCGAAGCTTGAGGATGGCAGCCTCGGCCGCGAGTGCCACCGCGATGCACCAGATCACGTTGATCAGATTGCCCCAGCCAAAGAACAGGGTCAGTGCCAGCAGGCCGGGCAGGGCCGCCAGAATCACCCACAGCATGACCTGTGACGTGGAGCGGGCGTTACGGGCGTGGGGCGAGGACTGTTGCGCAAGTGCCATTAGCGTTGGAGCCTGTTCATCATGAGTCTGTCGTTTGGGTATCGGTGGCCGCCACAGATTGCCGGGCCTCAGCCAGAGCCTCTTCCGCCCGTTTTACCCGGTCGTGGTTCTTGGTGACGGCTCGCTCGAGTTTTTCGACATTGTCCGCACTCTCGGCCCTGGCGTCCTCCAGCATGCTTTGCATGGTGTTGAGCTTGGCGGTGGCCTGGGCAAGCTGCTTCTCCCGGGCGTCAATATCGGGCGCCGGTTCGCTAGTGGCTTTGGTTTCAGCGGCCCCGGCGTTCGTTTCGGCCTGCTGTTGGCCCTTGGCCTTTTTACGGGCAAGGGCTTCCTGTACCAGGGCGGCCTTGGCGGCACGGTCGTTGGCGGGCTGGCCTTCTGCGTCCGCCTTTTCAGCCTCGGCCTGTTTCCTGGCCTGGGCTTCGGCCGCCGCCTTCGCGCGTTCTTTGCGCCGCTGCTCTTTCTCCTGCTGTTCCCGTTCGAGTCTCGCCTGACGGGCTTCAAAGCGGTCACGGGCCCGGTCCGCCTTCAGCTGTTCAGCTTGTTGTACCCGTATCTCGCCTTTGGCTGCCCGGTAATATTGCACCAGCGGGATGGAGCTGGGGCAGACGTAGGAACAGGCACCACATTCGATGCAATCGAACAGGTTCAGGTGCTCGGCTTTGTCGAACTCCCCGGCTTTGGAGTACCAGAACAGTTGCTGGGGCAGCAGCTCCATTGGGCAGGCTTCGGCGCACATGCCGCAGCGAATACAGGGCTGTTCCGGAGCCGGTTCCGGTAATTCCGTGGCAGTGGCGGCAATGACGCAGTTGGTGGTCTTGACCACCGGTACGGCTGGCGTTTCCAGGGTATAGCCCATCATTGGCCCACCCAGCACAAGGCGGTGGAGCTTGCTGTTTTCCTGCCCGGCCTGCGCGAGCAGGTGATCGATAGGCGTGCCGATCAGGACCTCGAAATTACCGGGATCGGTAACTGCATACCCAGTGATCGTTGTGACGCGGGAAATCAGCGGCTCGCCCCGATGAATGGCGGCGGATACGGCGATGGCTGTGCCCACGTTCTGGCACATCACTCCAATATCCGCTGGAATCCCGCCACTGGGCACTTCCATGCCTGTCAGGACCTGTATCAGCTGTTTTTCACCGCCAGAGGGATATTTGGTGGGGATGACCGCGATCTCTGTCTGGGTGCCGTCCGCGGCCTTCCTGAGCGCTGAGATGGCCTCTGGCTTGTTGTCCTCGATGCCGATCACAACTCGCTCCGGGCGCAGTATCCACGCCATGATGCGCAACCCGGCAATGATCTCGCCCGCGTTCTCCCGCATCGACATATCGTCGGCGGTGATGTAGGGCTCGCACTCCGCGCCGTTCAGGATCAGCGTGTTTACCTTGCGGTCCCGGGGCGGGCGTAGCTTGATGTTTGTGGGGAAGCCGGCGCCTCCCATGCCGGAAATGCCGGCGTCGCGGATGCGTTCGAGCACCGTTTCCCGGTCCAGATCCCGGTAGTTCGTTACCGGGTTGAGAGGCGCCCACTCATCTTTTCCGTCGGGCTTGAGGGTAATGCACCAGTCGCTCATTCCCGAGGGGTGGGGAACGGGCTGAAGGCTGACGGATTCAATAGTGCCGGACGTCGGAGCGTGAACCGGTACGCCCATGCCGCCGGTTACGTCGGCTATTTTCTGGCCTTTGAGAACTCGATCACCGACTGCAACACAGGCTTCAGCCGGTTCGCCTATGTGCTGCTGCAACGGCAATACCAGAACCTCTGGCAGGCCGGCGCCAGTGATAGGGCGTGATGTGGACAGGTGTTTGTTTTCGGCAGGATGGATGCCGCCGGAAAAGTCCCAGAGCTGTGTCATCAGGCGTTGGCCCCCTGACGATCGGTGGCGATCACACCGGATTTGGGCGGTGTCCAGGTCCAGGAGCGAATGTCGGGCTCTACCGTAATCATGTCGATACAGTCCACCGGGCAGGGTTCCACACACAGATCACAGCCGGTGCATTCGCTCTCGATCACCGTATGCATGTGTTTTGCAGCGCCGAGGATAGCGTCCACCGGGCAGGCCTGGATACACTTGGTGCAGCCGATGCACTCATCCTCGCGAATCACCGCAACACGCTTGGCCTGCTCCACCCCGTGTTCCGCGTCCAGCGGTTGTGGCTCCACGTCCAGCAAGTCTGCCAGCGCCTTGATGGTGGTTTCACCGCCCGGAGGGCACTTGTTGATGGCATCGCCGTTGGCAATGGATTCCGCGTAGGGACGGCAGCCGGGAAAACCACACTGGCCGCACTGGGTTTGGGGAAGCATGGAGTCGATCTGGTCCACCAGTGGGTTGCCTTCCACCCGAAAGCGCTCTGCGGCAAAGCCCAGAAGACCGCCGAACACAACCGCCAGCGCGAGCAGGACCACTACGGCAATCAGTATGCTCGTCCACATAATACAAACGCTCCGTCAGACGCTGACCAGACCAGTAAAGCCCAGGAAGGCCAGAGACATCAACCCGGCGGTGACCATGCCAATGGCGGCGCCCCGGAAGGCAACCGGAACATCGGCCACGGCGATGCGCTCACGCATGGCAGCAAACAGCACCAGCACCAGCGAAAAGCCGGCAGCGGCTCCGAATCCGTACAGGACAGATTCCACGAAGTTATTGTTCTTGTTGAGGTTAAGCAGGGCAACACCCAGAACCGCGCAGTTGGTGGTGATCAGCGGCAGGAAAATGCCTAGTACCCGATAGAGCAGGGGGCTGGTCTTGCGCACCACCATCTCCGTGAACTGCACCACAACGGCGATGACCAGGATGAACGTGATGGTTTTCAGGAACGCCAGGTCCAGCGGCTCCAGCAGGTAGGTATACGCCAGGTAGCTGCACACCGAGGCCAGGGTCAGCACGAACGTGGTGGCCAATGACATGCCCATGGCTGTTTCCAGCTTTCCGGATACGCCCATGAACGGGCACAGTCCAAGAAACTGAACCAGCACAAAATTGTTCACCAGTATGGTGCTGACCAGGATCAGCAGATACTCAGTCATCAGAGCGCGCCATTACATAATCCGCATGCCGGGCGTGGCGCCCGAATCCGGTGACAGGATGAAAATGTCTTTTCCGCCGGGGCCGGCCGCCAGCACCATGCCCTCTGACATCCCGAACTTCATCTTTCGGGGCTTGAGGTTGGCCACCATCACCGTCAGGCGTCCTTCGAGCTCCTCAGGTTTGTACGCCGACTTGATGCCGGCAAAAACGTTGCGCTCGCCCTCTCCAACGTCAAGGGTAAGGCGAAGCAGCTTGTCGGCACCGTCCACGTGTTCGGCTTTGACAATCTTGACGACCCGAAGATCCACCTTCGCGAAATCCCCGAATTCTATTTCATCGGCAATCGGCTCGAGATTGGCTTCCGGGGCCTTCTGTCCTGTCGCTGCGGGCATCTCTTCCTTGGACGCGTCCAGCATTTTCTCGATCTGGGCCATGTCCACGCGGTTCATCAGCGGTTTGAACTTGTTGATGCCGTGGCTTTCCAGCCGCTGATCACGCTTGTTCCAGTCCAGCGGCGCATTCAGGAAGGCCTCGGAAGCCTTGGCAGTTTTCGGCAGAACCGGCGCAAGGTAAGTCATCAGCAGGTGGAACATGTTGATGGCGTTGGTGCAGATGGCCTGCAGGTTGTCGTCCTGGCCGTCCTGTTTGGCGATGACCCAGGGCTGCTCGTCATTCACGTATTGATTGGCGATGTCTGCCAGTTCCATGATTCGGCGCATAGCGCGGCCGAATTCCCGGGCTTCGAAGAAGTCCGCGATCTCATCGCCAGCCTCGATAAATTCTTTCAGCTTTTCATGTTCGGTAACGGTACCGAGTTGGCCGTCAAAGCGCTTGGTGATGAATCCGGCGCTACGACTGGCAATGTTGACCACCTTGCCCACCAGGTCCGAGTTCACCCGCGCGGCGAAGTCTTCCAGGTTCAGGTCCATGTCGTCGACGCTGCCGGTGAGTTTGGCCGCGAAGTAGTAGCGCAGGTATTCCGGATTCAGGTGGTCCAGATAGGTACGGGCCATGATGAACGTGCCCCGGGACTTGGACATTTTCTTGCCATTTACCGTCACGAAACCGTGGGCCCAGACGGCACTGGGAGTGCGGAAACCGGCGCTGTGGAGCATGGACGGCCAGAACAGGGCGTGGAAATTGATAATGTCCTTGCCGATAAAGTGATACACCTCAGCGGTGGAATCTGCCTTCCAGAAATGCTCGAAATCAATGCCTTCCCGGTTGCACAGGTTCTTGAAACTGGCGAGGTAACCAATGGGCGCGTCGAGCCAGACGTAGAAGTACTTGCCCGGTGCATCGGGAATCTCGAAGCCGAAATAGGGGGCATCGCGGCTGATGTCCCATTCCTGCAGGCCCGCATCCAGCCACTCGGCCAACTTGTTGGCCACCTGGGGCTGCAGCGTACCGCTACGAGTCCAGTTCGCGAGGAAGTCCGCAAATTCCGGCAGACGGAAGAAGTAGTGCTCGGATTCCTTTTCCACCGGCGTGGCACCGGAAACCGCCGAGCGGGGATTGATCAGCTCAGCCGGGGTATAGGTGGCGCCACAGGCTTCGCAGTTGTCGCCGTACTGGTCTTCGGTCTTGCACTTGGGGCAGGTGCCCTTGATGAACCGGTCCGCCAGGAACATGTTCTTTTCAGGATCGAACGCCTGGGTAATCTTGCGGGTGGCGATGTGGCCGTTTTCCTGCAACTGGCGATAAATGTATTCCGAGAACTGGCGGTTCTCCTCGGAATGAGTGGTGTAATAGTTGTCGAAGCGGATGTGGAAGCCGCCGAAATCCTGCTGGTGCTCGTCCCGGATACGGTCGATCAGGCTCTCGGAGGAGATGCCTTCCCGCTCGGCACGGAGCATAATAGCAGTACCATGAGCATCGTCCGCACAAACGTAGTAGCAGTTCTGGCCACGCATTTTCTGATAGCGCACCCAGATATCCGTCTGAATGTATTCCAGCAGATGGCCTAGGTGGATGGGGCCATTGGCGTACGGCAGGGCGCTGGTTACCAGAATATCGCGCTGTTGCTTTGAACTCGCTTGCGTCATGTTGTGGTCCGAACCTTCATTCGTCAGGAGTTGGGCGTTCGCGTTTGCCGGCCTTGCTCCGGGTAAAGAACCCTTATGGCCAGAAACGGGCACAAATGATACCTTCCGAGCAGATAATTTTCACCCGAAACACCTGTTTCCGCGCTAATAAATGCGCGTGACGTTAGACCGGAGATTCCGATGGCACAGATTTCACAGCAGGCACTGGAAACCGCCGTACAACAGTACCGCGACCCCTACCTGGGCAAGGACCTGTATGAATTGGGTGCGGTGAAATCCCTGACCGCGGACGACAGCGGCAAGGTCACCGTGATGATCGAATTGCCATACCCGTCCAAAGGCATCGCCGGCGCCCTGAAAGAGCTGCTCACCAACGCCCTCGATAACGTCGATGGCGTTGAAGGCGTGGATGTCCACGTGGGACAGAAAATCCACTCCCACAAAGGCCAGAAAGACATCCAGTCCGTTCCCGGCGTCAAGAACATCATCGCAGTGGCCTCCGGCAAGGGCGGCGTGGGCAAATCCACCACCGCCGTCAACCTTGCCCTGGCGCTACAAGCCGAAGGCGCCCGTGTCGGCATTCTCGACGCGGACATCTACGGCCCCAGCATCGGTATGATGCTGGGCGTCCCCGAAGGCAAACGCCCCGACACCCGGGAAAACAAGTACTTCGTCCCCATGGAAGCTCACGGCCTGCAGGCCAACTCCATGGCTTTCGTCGTCACCGATAAAACCCCCATGGTCTGGCGCGGCCCCATGGTCAGTGGCGCCGTCATGCAACTGCTGCAACAGACCCTGTGGAACGAACTGGACTACCTCATCCTCGACATGCCCCCGGGCACGGGTGACATCCAGCTCACCATCGCCCAGAAAGTCCCGGTAAACGGCGCCGTCATCGTCACTACACCTCAGGACATCGCCCTGCTGGACGGCAAAAAAGGCATCGAAATGTTCCGCAAGGTGGACATATCCGTGCTGGGCGTGGTGGAAAACATGAGCGTCCACATCTGCAGCAACTGCGGCCACGAAGAGCCCCTTTTCGGCCACGGCGGCGGCGAACGCATCGCCGAAGAGTACGACACCACGCTGTTGGGCCAACTCCCGCTGCACCTGACCATCCGCGAACAGACCGACGGCGGCACCCCGTCTGTGGTGGCAGAACCCGATTCGGAAGTGGCAAGGCGCTACAAGGATATCGCCCGCCGGGTAGGTGCGGAGTTGTCCACACGAGAGCGAAATCTTACCGGTTCGATCTCCAGCGTGTCCGTCACTGAACACTAGTAAAGCCCGCAACACCAAGAGGTGGGCTGAGCTATAGACCACCACGAAAGCTGGATCGCCAGAACAGGCGGGGCCTTCCGAAACTGTGAAAAACATGGATGTTTTTCTCAAGCCTACATGGACGTATCAACGGCGTGTTTCGGAAGGTCCCGTCTGTTCTGGCAGCCCCCGAAGCCAGGAAGCAAATTCAGGGCCCAAGCCTTCGACAGTCATTAAGTGAACAGGTAAACTACCGCCTCTCTTTTTTATGGATACGAGACGTCACCCATGAGCATCAAATCCGACCACTGGATTCGCCGGATGTCCCGGGATCACGGCATGATCGAACCCTTTGAATACGATCAGGTCCGCGAAACCGAAAAAGGCCGCGTAATCTCCTACGGCACATCCAGCTACGGCTACGATGTCCGTTGCAGCAACGAATTCAAAATCTTCACCAACGTCCACTCCGCCACCGTGGACCCGAAGAACTTCGATGAAAACAGCTTCGTCAACTACACCGGCGACGTCTGCATCATCCCGCCCAACTCCTTTGCCCTGGCGCGCACCGTGGAATACTTCCGTATCCCCCGCAGTGTGCTGACCATCTGCCTGGGCAAATCCACCTACGCGCGGTGTGGCATCATCGTCAACGTCACACCACTGGAACCCGAGTGGGAAGGGCAGGTCACCCTGGAATTTTCCAACACCACCAACCTGCCGGCCAAAATCTACGCCAACGAAGGCGTCGCCCAGATGCTGTTCTTTGAGTCTGATGAAATCTGCGACACCAGCTACAAAGACCGGGGCGGAAAGTACCTGGGGCAAACAGGCGTGACCCTGCCGCGAACATGAGTGGCAGTGCCGCAAGGGCGATTCCGGAAAGTGACATCGTCAGGAGAGAGCCACAGTGAACGCCAATCAGTTTCTGAAAGCTGTCTCACAACTGCAGGGCTGGCGGGAATTTACTTTCCTGATGGCCCTCGCTGAGCGCTCCTTCCCCAATTACGCCCTGTTTGCGGACGCCGTTGGGCTGAAAACCGGTGCAAAAATGCGCCAGTTGCTCGATCTTGGCTGGGAGATGCTGCAAAAGGACAGTTCCGAAGCGGCCATTCCCCAGCTTTTGGCAAAGCTCGAATCGCTGTCGCCAGACGTGAACGCCTATGACGCTTACGGGGTCTATCCGGCATTTGATTTCTGCCAGTTGCTGGAGCAAGCGTTGCTGAACCGACTCAATCCGGGCAAGCACCGCGCAACCGACGCCTCCCAGATGGCCACCGCGACCGTCATGAACTTTGTTGAGCTTTCCGAAGGCGAAGACCTGGAAGAAGATGAGCTGGTCAGGCTATTGGACCAGCATCCGCTGATGAAAGAAGACAAGGTATTCCAGCGCGACCTGATCCTGGCCCTCAAACGCCAGCGCACGCCCACCAGCCAGTTTGTTGAACGCATCCACGGTGATGCCGCCAACGACGGTGTGAGCAACCTGGGCATCTCGCTGAGCGACTGACCGGCAACGCTGCTGGCTCTGGCCTACACTTGGGTGACAATCCGTTCTAATCCGGTACAGAAAAGCATCATGAAACTCTCTTCCTTTGGTCGGAAATTTACCGCGGATGCGGGAATCACCTCCCTGATGGATGACCTTGGCAACGCCCTGGCGTCCGGCGACGACATGATCATGATGGGTGGGGGCAATCCCGGCCATATTCCCGAGATCCAGGCTCGGGTACAGCAGATACTGGCCGACATGGCCCAAAGTGATGGTGATACGCGCAGGCTGGTCGGCATCTATGACCCGCCCCAGGGTGAGAAGCAGTTCATTGCCTCGTTGGCCGAGCTGTTGAATCGGGAATACGACTGGGGATTGAAGCCGGAAAATATTGCCCTGACCAATGGCAGTCAGGCCGCGTTTTTCATGCTGTTCAATATGTTCGGTGGTGATTATGGCGATGGGGTGCACAAGCATGTCCTGCTGCCGCTGGCGCCGGAGTATATCGGCTATGCCGATGCCGGTATTGAGCCCGGGCTTTTCCATGCCGTGCAGCCGGATATCTCATTCACCGACGCCCATGAGTTCAAATACCGGGTGGATTTCGATGCGGTCGAGGTGACGGCTGAAACCGGCGCCATCTGCGTTTCCCGCCCCACGAACCCCACCGGAAATGTCGTCACCGACGAAGAGCTGGCACGGCTGGAAGCCATGGCTCGCCAGCATGACATCCCGCTGATTGTGGATGGAGCCTACGGTACGCCATTTCCAAGCTTGCTGTTTGTGGATGCGACACCTCACTGGAACGACCAGGTGATCCTGTGCCTGAGTCTGTCAAAGTTTGGCCTGCCGGCCGTGCGTACGGGCATCGTTATTGCGGCGGAGCCGGTCATCAAGGCCTTGTCGGGCACTAATGCCATCATGAATCTGGCCACCGGTAGCTTTGGCGCCATGCTGGCGGAGCCTCTGGTGCGCTCAGGAGAGATCCTGTCGCTCAGCCGGGACGTGGTCTGCCCGTTCTACAAGGCGAAAATGGAGCGGGCGGTGGCGGTGTTCCGGGATGCCATGGGTGAGGACAGCTGTCGCTGGTATGTCCATAAACCCGAAGGCGCCATGTTTCTCTGGCTCTGGTTCCCGGGGCTGCCGATCAGCAGTCTGGAGCTGTATCAGCGGCTGAAAGCGCGGGGCGTACTGGTGGTGTCGGGGCACTACTTCTTCCCTGGTTTGCCGGAAGACGGCTGGAAGCACCGCCACGAATGCCTGCGGGTGACCTACTCACAGGACGATGAGCGCGTGGCGGAGGGGCTGCGAATCATCGCGGATGAAGTAAAGGCTATCTGGGCGACGGCCAGCCCGTAACTCAACGCTCTAGCGGCCCACCTTGGCGTCGCTGATTGTCAGTTCGTACTCGCTGCCGTCAGGTTCCACCTGGAGGAAGCGAATCAGCAGATAGTCACGCTCTGGTGCGAACCACATCAGCGACTCGCGTTTGCTGTCGCTGTCGCGGACTTTCTCGGCCTTGAGTGTGCGGATGTCGTCGCCGTTGATGCGCACGGTCTCCTCGTCAACCACGGCGAACCTGTCGGTGTCGTAATCGCCCTTGTCGATGACACGGTATTCCATCTCGCGCTTGCCGGCCCTGATGTCCTGGCTCAGTTGCAGTTGGTAGCCCATGGGGTCCATGGCGCCTTTCTCCAGCTTCATCGAAAACTTATCACCCTCGTGATGCCCACTGACCACGTTTTTTTCCCAGTCAAAATCGATCGCTTCCTCACGGTCTCTGATGAAGAGGCCGGACAGCTTATAGCGGTAGCGTAGTGGAACCACCTGATTATCTTCCCAACGAAAGATCAGTGATTCGTCGATATCGGCGACAAAGGAATCCACGTCCGTTCGGAAACGCCAGGTGCCATCGTCCCGTTGCTCCAGACTGCGGCGGGCATCACCATTGAGAGAGATGCCCTTGTCCAGGGACGCGTTGTAGCTGAGCTTCATGGGTTGGAGGGTGACGTCCTCCGGCTCGTCTGAGGCGTGTGCGAGCGTGGCTCCGAGAAGCAGCGCCCCGGTTAACAGGGCGGGCAACGCTGTGAGGCTGAATTTCAGGGGCATGCGACTCCTCCGGTTGCAATGGCAGATCTGTCACTGAACAGTCTAGCGTGACTGGTTGCTTCCGGAGATGACGATAAGTTTACTCAGGCCGAGGCCGCTTAGTTCTCGTCCGGAAGTACCACCGGTCGATTCAGTGGCTGACCGTCGAACACGACGTAGTCGGTGCCCAGTTGAATCCGTCCCTCACAGAACCAGCGCACGACGATTGGGTAAAGCACGTGTTCTTTCTCCTGGACTTTCTCGGCCAGGGATTCCGGGGTGTCGTCCGGGGAGATGCTCACTTCTGCCTGGGCAATCACCGGCCCGCCATCCAGTTCTTCGGTGACAAAATGAATGGACACGCCGTGGGTTGTTTCGCCAGCGTCCAGTGCACGCTGATGGGTCTTCAGCCCGGTGTACTTGGGCAGCAGGGAAGGGTGCACGTTGAGCATGGTGCCACGCAGTGCCCGCACGAAATCCGTGGTCAGGATGCGCATGAAGCCCGCCAGGACGATCAGGTCCGGGTTGTGGCGGCGAATCTCCGCCATCAGTGCGCCGTCGAACTCCTCGCGGGAACCGTAATGGGTATGATCCACGGTGAAGGTGTCGATGTTGGCCTGGGCTGCCCTCTCCAGAGCGAAGGCGCCAGGGCGGTTGCACCCTACCGCAACGATCTGGCCGGGAAAGTCCCGCTCCCGGCTGGCATTGATGAGGGCCTGGAGGTTGGTGCCGCTGCCGGAAGCCAGGACCAGGATGCGTGGGGCGGTTACGGAATCTGCCTTCATGCCGACAACAGCCCTGGTGCATAACGTACTGATGCAGAGGCCGTGGCGTCGTCAGAGGCTTCAATGATGCCGACCTGCCAGACTTTTTCGCCCAGAGCGTTCAGCGTATCGAGGGCCAGTTCGCGCTGGTTGGCAGGGATACATACAACCATACCGACGCCACAGTTGAAGGTGCGGTACATTTCTTCGCTGGCAACGCCGCCGGCATCTTTCAACCATTGGAAAACCGGGGGCAGCTGCCAGCTGTCCGTATCGATGGCCGCAACTATGCCGTCAGGCAGAACCCGGGGAATGTTCTCCGGAAGGCCGCCGCCGGTAATGTGGGAGAGCGCACGAACGTCCACTTCGCGGACGAGCTGGAGCAGGTTTTTCACGTAAATGCGGGTGGGCGCCATCAGGGCATCCGCGAGGGTAACGTCGGCAACCGTCTGGTTCAGGTCAGCGTTACTGACTTCCAGAATCTTGCGGATCAGGGAGTAACCATTGGAATGCGGGCCGGAAGAACCCAGGGCGAGCAGAACGTCGCCAGCCTGCACGTGGCTGCCATCAATGATCTCGCTGCGCTCCGCCACACCGACACAGAAACCGGCCAGATCGTAGTCGTCCCCTTCGTACATGCCTGGCATTTCCGCGGTCTCGCCGCCCACCAGGGAGCAGCCGGCCTGTTCACAGCCAGCGCCAATGCCGTCGACAACCTGGGCGGCCACGTCCACATTCAGCTTGCCGGTAGCGTAATAGTCCAGGAAGAACAGGGGTTCGGCCCCGCCTACCACCAGGTCGTTGACGCACATGGCCACAAGGTCAATGCCAATGGTGTCGTGCTTCTGAAGTTGCATGGCAAGTCGGAGTTTGGTGCCGACACCGTCAGTACCCGACACCAGCACGGGCTCATTATAGCCGGGAGGAATAGCCACCATGGCGCCAAAGCCACCGAGGCCGCCAAGGACTTCCGGGCGACGTGTGCGCGCCGCGGTATTCTTGATGCGGTCGACGAGTTCGTTACCGGCATCGATATCAACGCCGGCATCACGATAGGTGAGGGAGGGCTTCTGTTCGCTCATGGTGTGCTTAACCGTTTGGACAGTGGGACAGGCGGCGGATTTTAACAGGTGCGGAACGGCGCTCCAAATGCAATTGCCCCGTTTGTCACCCTTAAGGCAGTGTGACACCGGATTGACTTTCTGCAATCCCGGTTAGCTACTCACACCAGGGGGCTTGGTGTATCCTATGCGCCATTAAGACGAATCGCAGGGTGTTTCATGCCAGACTCAGGAAAAATCTCGATGCAGGCAGCGCGGATAGTCCGTCAGTCACTCCGGTTGTTTGGCGTACTGGCGCTGATGGCCGCGCCAGCGGCAGCTGTTACCGTCACCGGCCTTTACTCGGTGGAAGTGCCCGTCGCTGGCTCCCAGCCGCAGGAACTTGAACAGGGCTATGCGGACGGCCTGAGCCGGGTGTTTGTGCGCGTTTCCGGTACCCGCGACGTGCTGCGCAACGAAGGCGTTGAAGAGCTTCTGGCGAACGCCGAGTCGCTGCTTCAGTCCTACCAGTTTTTACGCTCCGACACGGGAAATCATAGGCTACGGATGAGCTTCGGCGCGGTCGGCGTCAATCGTGCGCTGGCGTCCGCGGATGCACCGGTGTGGGGCGCGAATAGGCCGCTGACGCTGGCCTGGATCGCGGTCGAAGAAGGCGGGCGCCGTACCCTGGTCCATCAGGGAAACGACAGTACCGGGACGGGCGCCGATGAACAGTGGCGTCGCGTTTTTCAAGACGCGGCGGTTGACCGGGGTTTGCCGGTGGGTCTTCCCCCAGCAGGGTACCGGGACGACCGTGAACTGTTGTCGGACATATGGGGCCAGTTTACGTCCAGTGTCCGCAGATCGTCTGAAGATATGGAGCATGACCTGATGTCATTGGTACGGGTCAGCCGTTCAGGATCACAGTGGCGCGCCGGATGGGTGTTCGACGGTATGGGGCTGGATAGTACAGAGCAGTCGGTGACCGCTGACACTCCTCAAGCTCTGGCCGCTGCCGTTGTCGGGCGCTGGGCGGAAATGTTTGCCGATCGTTATGCGGTTGCGGGCAGTGATGTCGGCGAGTCTCCACAGGTGGACATCGTTGTGCATGGAGTCAGTAATCTGAAGGATTACGCCCGTGTGAACGGGGTTCTCAAGAACCTGTCGCCCGTGGTCGATGCGGGTGCCACCAGAGCGAGGAAGGACCAACTGACGCTCAGGGTTGCGTTTTCAGGGGAGATGGAGCAGTTGAAGCAGTACATTGCCCTGGACCCGCGGTTGGTTCCGCTTTCAGAGGCCGAGATCTCCCGCATGCCCTCCGGTGATGAGAGTCAACCCGGTGGGCAGGAGCAGGTACAACCGGTGCAGCAGGCTCCGCAAGGCGGCATTGCGCTCGCAGAACAGAGTACAGAAAGCGCTGCGGCCTCCGCGAACCCGTTGTTCGTCTACCAACCGCTGTTGGCAAATGAGGAAGAATCAGAACAGGCATTCGAGTCACTCTACCAGGTGCTTCATTACCGCTGGCAGCCTGCTTCCATCGTCGAGTCGGAAGACGGGGAATAATATAGCGGTGTTCGGTATTTGGGGAGTCATGACATGACGCACCGCTGGCGCTGGATTCCAAATGCGCTGACGTTTTTGCGCATTTTACTGATCGCTCCTTTTGCCGCAGCGCTGATGGCCAAAGAATACCGTTTCGCCCTGATGATATTTTTTCTGGCATCTGCAACGGATGCCTTTGACGGGTTCCTTGCGCGTCATTACAACTGGCGAACCCGGCTTGGCGCCATTGCCGACCCACTGGCCGACAAAGCACTGCTGATCACCGCTTATCTGATGCTGGTTCTGACTGACGTACTTCCAGCCTGGCTGTTCTGGTTGGTGTTGGGCCGGGATCTCCTGATCGTCTGTGGTGGGTTGGCGTTTCATTATGGTGTCGGTCGCTTTGAGATGCAGCCGAGCCTGCCCGGCAAACTCAACACCCTGATCCAGATTCTGGTCGCCCTCGCGATCATCATTCTGCTGGCGGATTTGCCGATGCAACCGTGGGTTATGGACGTTGGCATTTTGCTGGTGGCGGCTTCAGCCATTTTCAGTGGCGCTCACTACATCGGCGTTTGGGGTCTGAGGGCATGGAGGGCAAAAAGACAGTGAGTGCGTCGCAGTTGGTGTTGGGGGTCAAACTTCGAGACGATGCCCGTTTTGACAATTTTCATGGCAGCCGGAATGCCGACGCCGCGGCGAGGCTTAAATCCGCCTGCGAACAAGCCGGTGCTGTGCCCGTCATCGCCGTCTGCGGCGACGCTGATACCGGTAAAAGCCATCTGTTACAGGCGGCCTGTCATCTGGCAGAGCAAAACCAACAGAGTGCGGTTTGTGTCAGCATGGAAGAGTTGTTGCCACTGGGGCCTGACGCGCTCTCAGGGCTTGAAGGCCAGTCGGTCATCTGCCTGGATGACCTGGATCTCATAGCGGGCCAGGAAAACTGGGAAGAGGCCATCTTCCATCTGTACAATCGGGTCAGTGACCATGGCCACCTGATGGTCGTCAGCCTGTCGGAGCTCCCGGCGTCACTGCCATTCGGGTTGCAGGATCTGGTGTCCCGGTTGAGTCATGGTCTGACCATTCAGCTGGGGATCCATCGCGACGATGATCGCCTGAGAATACTGATGGCGAGGGCGGAACAGCGCGGCCTTGTCCTCAGTGACGATGTGGCTGTATTCATACTCAGACGAGCACCCCGGAAGCTGGCTGATCTACTGGCGATTCTGGATCGCCTGGATGAAAATTCATTACGCGCCCAGCGGCGGCTGACGATCCCGTTCGTTAAGTCGGTGTTGGGCTGGTAGGGCGTTATATTCGCAGGGAAACTGTCAGAGGAAGCAGCATGAGACGAGTAGTGTTTAACCAGAAAGGTGGCGTCGGCAAGTCCAGTATCACCTGTAACCTGGCCGCGATCAGCGCTGCCCGGGGCAAACGAACACTGGTTGTCGATCTTGATCCCCAGGGTAACTCCACCCACTACCTGCTAGGTAGGCCTGCGGGCGAGCTCAAGGATACCGTTGCCGACTATCTTGAGCAGACGGTGGCGTTTACCGTGTTCAATCGGCGCGCGGACGAATTTGTCCACGCCTCTCCCTTCGACAACCTGTTTGTTATGCCCTCCAGCCCGGAACTGGATTTTCTGGAGCGCAAGCTGGAAGCCAAGCACAAGATCTACAAGCTGAGGGAAGCGCTGAAGAAGCTTGGTGAGTCGTTTGACGAAATCTACATTGATACGGCGCCGGCGCTCAATTTCTACACTCGATCGGCATTGATTGCGGCGCAGCGCTGCCTGATCCCTTTCGATTGCGATGATTTTTCCCGTCAGGCCCTCTACAGCATCCTTCACGAGATCCAGGAGCTGCAGGAAGACCACAACGAAGACCTCGTGGTCGAAGGTATTGTCGCGAACCAGTTCCAGCCCCGCGCCAGCCTGCCAAAGAAGCTGGTGCGCGAGCTGATGGACGAGGGCCTGCCCGTATTGCCGGTGAGGTTGTCCAGTTCGGTGAAGATGAAGGAGTCGCACCAGAGCCGGCAACCGTTGATTCATATGGCACCGAAACATCCGCTGACACGGCAGTATGAAGACCTGTATCGAGTGCTTCATGGCGAAACCGTTGAACTGGAACCCCTGGCAGATTAAGAGTGAGCATATCTATGGCGAATTCGTCCGACCATACCGCCCGTGTCGCGGATAGTCTGCTTCAGATAGAGATTGAATTGCGGCGACTCGATGCGTGGGAGAGCGAGCCGCCATCGCCAGAGGCGCTGCAGAGCGCCCAGCCATTTGCCGTGGACACGCTGGAGTTTACCCAGTGGCTGCAGTTCGTCTTTGTCAGCCGCATGAAAGCGTTGATTGAAGGCGGCCACCCCCTGCCTCAGGTGTCCGGTATGGCACCGATGGCGGAAGAGCACTTCCGGGGCCGGGAAGAGTCAGGGACCGTCCTGATTAGCGAGTTGGCAGAAATGGACCGCCTGCTGTCCGGTCAGCCCTGAGTGTAGAAATGGGGTCTCCGACCGATTCAGTCGTGTATGTCCAGGCGCATGGACAGGTCCACCGCCCGGACATCCTTGGTCAGCGCTCCGATAGAAATGTAGTCAACCCCTGTCTCGGCAATCGGTACCAGCGTCTCGCTGCTGATGCCGCCCGATGCTTCCAGCTTTGCGGCGCCCGCCGTGCGGACAACCGCCTGACGCATGTCCGCCAGTGAGAATTCATCCAGCATAATGATATCCGCGCCTGCGGCCAGGGCCTGATCCAGTTCGTCCAGGTTTTCGGTTTCCACTTCTACCGGTCGGCCAGGGGCAATGCGGCGGGCCTCGCTGACTGCATTGGCAATAGAGCCACAGGCGGCAATGTGGTTTTCCTTGATCAGAAAGGCATCCCACAGACCAATGCGATGGTTATGGCAGCCACCACAGGTAACCGCGTATTTCTGCGCCAGCCGCAGGCCCGGCAGGGTCTTGCGGGTATCCAATAGCTGGACACCGGTATGGGCGACACGGCGGGCATGGCCGGCACACGTGGTGGCAACGCCGGACAGCAGCTGCAGCCAGTTCAGGGCTGAGCGCTCGGCGGTGAGCAGGCTGCGGGCTGGGCCTTCCATGGAAAACAGCGATTGGCCGGGGCTTGCCTCGTCTCCGTCTTGCACCTCCCAGCTCAGGGTGACCCCCGGGTCCACCTGCCGGAACACCTCCTCAACCCATGCGCGTCCGGCAATGGTTGCGGCATCCCGGGTAATGACATGTCCGCGACTGATGCGCGCCTGCGGAATCAGCATGGCAGTAATGTCGCCATCTCCAATGTCTTCACGCAGGCTTTGTGCAACGGTTTCGATGCGGGACTGACGAAGCAGTTCGGCTGGGATCATGGCAGAGTTTCCGGTCGTTCAGTGGCGGTTTTGAGGCACATTGGGTGTGCGGATGTGATTCTATAGGCCTTCGCCAGATTCGCCAAACCTGGAAGGGTGGGGTGCTAAACTGTGACAACCATCACTTAAACACAAAAGGTGACAAATTCTGACACAAGGTGACGTGGGTAAGGCCTAAGATGTGCAATAACACATTTCTCCAGACACCACCCGGAGCAGCCGAATGGCGCAGGATAACAAGGTTGTAAGTCTCAAGAGCCAGAAGCTTCCTGACAGGTTTTCCCTGCCGGGCTCTCTGGTACGCCTGCGTGACGTATCGGGTCAGTCACTGAAGTCTGTGCTGTCTGGTTTTTTCGACAAGGCGGATGACGCGCTCTTTGAGCTGGCGGACAAGGCTGGAAGCAACCAGGACCAGACTGCTTACTTCGACGCCATGCGTGAGTTGAGGCTGCGGCGCAAGAATATGACCGTGTCGGTGCTGCAGTACGTCAGCCGCGCGTTCAATGACATCGGCTCGTTCAAGCCGGGTGGTGGCAGTGGCACCCTGGATGAGGTGGACCAGGACTCGCTGGCGTTGCTGGACCATTCCGATCTGGAGCAGCAGGTCGCCATCGACAACCTGATCAACAAACTGCGCAACCAACACGCGGAGGTTATACGCCTGCTGAATGTGCGGGTTGCTCACCTGCTGCCCTCGGTGCGTCTGGAAGATAGCCAGATGCCCTTGAGCCCGGAGGTGATCTGCGGAGGAGTTGCGGAAGCCTGTTCCGATCTGGATATCGATATCCGTGCCAAGCTGGTGGTGCTTAAACTGTTCGACCGCTTACTGGTGGGGGTTCTGGGTGATTTCTACAAGGATGCCAACAAAACCCTGATCGCCGAAGGGGTGCTGCCCGACATGCGTCGCCCGCCGGTCGGTGGCCAGGGCGCGTCTGGCAAATCCGCCCCGGCTGGGGGGCGGACTGCTGGGACGCTGTCAGCGAGCTCGGAGTCAGATGCGTCGGGGCCGCTCACGACGCCGTCCGACGATGTGCGGGCAACGTTTTCTGAACTGAGCGCTCTGTTGCACCAGGGGCAGAGTTCGAGCGAGTACGGCACAGAAAACAGTGGTGTGCCCAGCGCCGGCGCGCTCGACACCCGTACACTGATGACACGGCTTCACGAAATCCAGTCTCAGTCAGTCCATTGGGGGCAGGGTGAGGTTGTGCCTCTGTCAGAGCAACTACAGCAGGTGTTCCGGTCGGAAACCGGGAAGAAACATGATGTCGGCCAAGTGGACAGCGACGTCATCAATCTCGTGTCGATGTTGTTTGATTTTATCCTGGAAGACCGTCAGCTCCATCCGGTGATGAAGTCCGTGATCGGGCGCCTTCAGATTCCCGTACTCAAGGTGGCGCTGAGCGACAACAATTTCTTTAACCGGGGCGGACATCCGGTACGGAAGCTGCTGAATGAGCTGGCCATGTCTGCTATCGGTTGGACCGAGAAAAAGGCCGGCCAGCGTGATCCGCTACGAGACAAGATCGAGTCGGTGGTTGATCGCGTGCTTAACGAGTTTACCGACAACGTCGATATTTTCAGTGAGTTGCTCAGCGATTTCGGCCATTTCATGGATTTGGACCGTCGTCGCAGGGAGCTCGTGGAGCAGCGTCTGCGTGATGCTGAGGAAGGCAGGGCCAAGCAGGAGCGGGCATCCAAAGCGTCTGAGAACCTGCTGAACGAACAGATTACCGGTCGGGATCTGTCTCCTCCGGTCGTCACACTGTTGAATGAGGCGTGGGCAAAGTATCTACAGTGGATCGTGCTGCGTGAGGGTGAAGACAGTGAGCGCTGGGATGAGGCATGTGACCTTACCCGGCAGCTCGTATGGAGTGTTGATCCCAGTCCCATCAACGACAACACTCGCAGCGAGCTGCTGCGGTCGATTCCGGGAATCGTGGACGGTCTGAGAAACGCCCTACAGGAAATTTCGTGGGACCCGTTTGCCACCGACGCCGCCATAAGAGACCTTGAACTGGCCCACGTGGACGTGTTCCAGCGCCTTGTCACCACAACCCGCCCTGCTGTGGCGCCCGAACCTGAACCTCAGGCTGCGCCCCAAAAGGTGGAGGCGGAACCGTCTGTGGTCTCCAGGGATATGTCGGATACCGCGCCCAAAGCTCCAGAGAAAGTGGAGCGAACGACTGAGGGCGTAATGGCAGGCGCCTTCGAGCCCTCGGACGCCACCACGTCTGTATCTGCTAGCCCCGTGCCAAGCCCTGAAGAGCCGGCCGCAGAGGAATTGGCCGAGAGCTCCGGGGCAAATGTCGAGCTGCAATGGCTGGAGCGGGCTGATGGCCTTCGTGTTGGCTCCTGGGTTGAGCTGACCCGTGATGGCAACAAAACACGCTGCAAGCTGGCCGCGTTTATCAAGGCGACGGGCAAGTACATCTTCGTTAATCGCAGTGGTGCCAAGGTGGCGGAATATCAGCGTGAAAACCTCGCACTGGCGCTCGCTGCGGATGAGATCTCCATGTTGGACGACGGCCTGATATTCGACCGGGCGCTGGAATCCATCATCGACAACCTTCGCAGTAGCCGCAAGGACTGATCGTATAGCAAGACCGGAGACTTTGTGCTTCAATCAGGAGCATCAAAGCAACAACGGCGAACGCATCGGTGGTCCGGTCTGTTCGCCCCGGCCTGTTGGAACCACATTGTCTGAAACCATCCCTTCGCGCAACACCATTGACCTGTCGCCACCGGCTGTCGCCGGATTACGGACGACCGGTCGGGTAGCCGGCGCCCGTTGGTGCCCGTCTCCAAATTTTGGCAAACGCCCCGAAGGGGCGGCAATATCCCTGTTGGTTGTTCATAACATCAGCCTTCCTCCCGGGCAGTTCGGAGGCGATGCCATCGAACGGTTTTTCTGCAACCAACTGTCCCCCTCAGAGCACCCCTATTTCGAGACCATCGCCGATATGAAGGTTTCGTCACACCTGCTGATCCGCCGGGATGGTGAATGCCTTCAGTTCGTCAGCTTGTTGGAGCGCGCGTGGCATGCCGGGCGGTCCTGCTTTCAGGGCCTGGAAGAGTGCAACGATTATTCAATCGGCATTGAGCTGGAGGGCGCGGATGACATTCCATACACCGCAGCTCAGTATGAGGTGCTTGCTGACGTGTCAGCATTGATCATGAAATCGTGGCCGGCCATCACGCCAGAGAGGATCACCGGGCACAGCGATATCGCACCCGGTCGCAAAACCGATCCAGGCCCGGCTTTTGACTGGCCCCGATATCGGCAACTGCTTGGTACAGGGCATTGCAACGGAGCGGATAACTGATGGTATTGGTGGTGTTTCTGCTCGCTTACCTGGTGAGACGCAAGCTGGATGCGGCCAACGCCTGGTCTTCTGAGCCGTTGTGGCGTTCCGCGTTTAACCGGGGAGGCGCTGAAAGGTCTGGTAACGAGGCAGGCCTATGGAAGGGGCTGGTTATTATTCTTGTGCCCTCGCTGATTCTGGTCGCCGGGGAGTACTATCTGCACACCATTGGCTGGCGCATGGCCGCGTATCCATTGGAGTTTTTGTTGATGGTGTTGTTGATGGGTGCGCCGGGTTGGCGGGCGCGCCTGGAGGTTTACAGCGAATCCTGGGCCAGGGGCGACATGCAGTCCGCTTGGCATCACGTTATGGATATTTTACCGGCTGAGGAGCGGGGCGCGGCAACGTCGCCCGATGAGATGCATCTGGCTTTGTCACGAACGCTGATGGTCAGCGTCTTCGAGCGTTTTTTTCTGGTCGCTTTCTGGTATGCCGTTGGCGGTATTGCGGCTGCCTTCTTTGCGAGGGGAGTTGTCGCGTTAAGGGATCACTGGCCGCAGGTGGCAGCGAGACCAGGGTTTGCCGCGCTGGCGGAGATTCTCAATTGGCTTCCCTCACGACTACTGTCCTTCACGTTTGGAGTCGCAGGTGATCTTGCCGGCTGGATGAAAGAAGGAAAACGAAGACTGTTTGATTTTAGCCTCAGAACCAACCAGCTATTGATGGGCGCCGCGAGCGCGGCATTGACGGGCTATGCACTGGACCCGGAACGGTTCTCAAAGATCCATCCGGACGAATGGGCGGGCTTTGGTGGCCGCAGCCTGGAGGCCATCCGGGATTTGCTGAACCGAAGCATGCTGGTCTGGATCTGCATCCTTGCGCTGCTGGTTATTGCCGGTGTGCGCTGATCACGACATTTTGACAAAAATTACATTTTTACGCCGAAAAACACTCAAGTTTGTAGTACTTTAGTCGACAATATAAACAAATAGAATAAAGTTCCATCCTTTCGATGCTTTCTGTGGGGGTACACGTGAACCAGCTTATCAAGCCTGCAGTAGCGCTGATGAATCGGCTGCCGATGTTCTACAAATTCAGCCTGATCAGTGTGTTGTTCCTGCTTCCCATTATTGCCCTTTCCTGGTTGGTTATCAGTGAACTGAACCGGTCGGTTGATACCATGACCCGGGGCGTGGAGGGATTGGAGCAGCTCGAAAAGGTGGATACGCTGCTGGCAGAGTCCATGGCATACCGGGATTTTCGTGCCCCCGGCAAGATCAAGGATGACAATGAACTGCTCTCACAGTCCGCAGAGTCGTCAGAAACGATTGATAGAATTCTTGAGGAACTGGTTAACGCAGAGGCTCGTTTTGATGAATCCGGTAACTGGTCCCAGCAAGTAGCGATGCTGGTGGAGGAGTGGCAAACGCTCAAATCGACGGACAGTTATCAGGGCAATATCGACCCCCAGTTCAAGTACTATCAGGAATTCGTCCAGAAAGTGCGGGCGCTGTTGTCCGCGACCATTGAAATTTCCGGTCTGGGGCAGGACGCCTCACGTGAAAACCTACTGCTCCTGGGCCTGTTGCGTGAGTCGTTGCCGGATGCCCGCAGCATCATTGGTCGGGCCAGGACTTTCGGGATATTTGCGCTCCTCGACGGGCAGGTGGGGTACAACCTCAGTGACGGCCTCAATGAAATTTATGATGAGTTGACCAACCGCGCCTCGTTGCTCGGGCCTGCATTAACGGTATCGATGGATGCATCGCCGACCCTCGAGGAAACGACAGGTGACGCGGTCGACGGTATTCTCGAGAGTCTGGTAGTTGTGCGTGACGAGCTGGATACCAATATCATTACGCCTATGCGCCTGGAGTTACCCTGGCGGGATTTCAACCGTACCATCGAGAATCAGCTTGCCCATTACGATGCGCTCAAGGCCGGAATTTTTGACGTCGTCGGCGCAAACCTGAACTCACGACTGGAGGGCGAGCTGCAGCAACGGCAGTTGATTATTGCCGCACTGGTGATTGTTCTGTTGGTGGTGGTTTACCTCTATGTCGGCTTCTTCATGTCGGTACGCACGGCTATTAACCGTTTCAGCACGGCAGCAAGATCCGTGGCTGAGGGCGATATGACGACTCACATCCAATTGGATAATCGTGATGAACTGGGTGAACTGACCACCGAGTTCAACAATATGACGGACCGGATTGCGGAATTGATCCGCTCGGTGAGTAGCACCACTTCGGATGTGGACCAGCAGGCCACGCGTGTTAACGACACCGCCGCTGCGAACAGCGAGGCCGTTGCGCGGCAGATGGAAGAGTCGGGCCAGATCAACGAAGCCATGAACCAGATGGTGGAAGCGGTCAATGAGGTCACCGAGAGTGCCCATCGCGTGTCTGACAGCGCCGGCGCGGCTGAAGAGGATACCGAGAGAGGCCGCGGTGTGGTTGCGGATACTGTTGCCACCATCAACCGTCTTGCTACCGAAATTTCCGGTGCGGTCGAGGTTATCAACCGGGTAAACGCCGATAGCGATAACATCAGTCAGGTTCTGGTCGAAATCAAGGCGATTGCGGAGCAGACCAATCTCCTGGCATTGAATGCGGCCATCGAAGCTGCCCGCGCGGGCGAGCAGGGACGTGGCTTCGCCGTGGTGGCAGACGAAGTACGTTCGCTGTCACAGCGTACCCACAAATCGACCGAAGAAATCGAGGGTATGATCACCCGGTTGCAAAGTGGCGTTAAGGAAGCCGTTGCGGCCATGACCAACAGCCATGACGTGACTGAAACCACGGTCAAGAAGTCGGCGGACGTGACGGAAGCGCTGGACCGGATTGCCCAGGGTATTTCGACCATTGTTGATATGAGCCACCAGATCGCACAGGCGGCTGAGGAGCAGTCTGCCGTGGCGAAGAACGTCAATACCAACGTTGAACAGATCAGCGTTCTGGGTGAGAAAACGGCAGATAACGCCGAGGAAACCCTGGCGTCGTCACGGGAAATGTCACAACTGACTGCGTCACTGCAGCGTCTCGTGGAAGCGTTCAGGGTCTGACATTCGGGATCTGAAGGGTGTGCTCCTGAGATCTACGGCGATAGCTGTTTAATACGGTTTGTCAGCATCTGGTTTGTCGGAACGTCAACGCCCAACTCATGCCCGCGCCTGGCGATATATCCATTGATAAAGTCAATCTCGGTGCGGCGGCCCAGCCGCCTGTCGCTGCGCATGGATGAGGTATTCCGCGCCGTTTTGCGGGCGATCATTTCAATGCGTTCGCGAATCGTGACTGAGGGTTGGGCTTTCTCGATATCACCCTTCATCACGTTTGCAATTTCGTCGCACAACTCATCGATATGTTCCAGGTAGAACGGGTCCGTGAGGATATCACCGTTCGGGCAGTCGAGGATTGCCGTAAAGGCGTTGATACCTGCATTGATGACCAGTTTGTCCCACAGCCGCCTCTGAATGTCTTGCTCTGCGTGAACCGTTAACCCGCTGGTGCCAAGCGCCGTTACTACCTGCGCCAGATGCGTTGTCGCACTGGTGGTTAATGGGCCAACCCAGGTTTCGCCTTTGCCGGCGTGGGCTGTGCAGCCTGGTGCTGGGCGGTTCGCCCCTTCGGTGGTGCTGGCGGCAAGGATCGGTCGTTGTGGCCAACGCCCGGCGACCGCTTGCTGGCAGCCCATACCGTTCTGGAACAGGACAATGGGGGTGTCCGGAGAAATACAATGGAGGTTGGATTCAACGGCATCGAGCGTATCGCCCGCTTTCGTGGTGACCATCAACAGTGAAGGGCGTGCTGCTGTGGCGAGCAGGTAGGGAACTGTGACGACTTCCTCTCGGCCTTCGAACGGCTGAAACGTGTAAGTCAGCGCGGGTTGATCTGTTTCCGGGGAAACCTCGTGACGAGGGATAAACGTTACCGTCCCGGTGGCCAGGTAGCCCGCCCAGAGTTGGCCCATGGAGCCTGCTCCGAGAATGGCAATGCGGCCATTCCCGGACAGACCCTGATTCTTCCCTGCCTCGGCCACGGGTTACATGGCCTCGATGGCGGCCCGCTGCTCGCTGAGCCGGCTCATGCTGCCCTGGGCATCGCTGAGCTTTTCCTTCTCTTTTTCTACCACCTCGGCCGGCGCCTTGGCAGTGAATTTTTCATTGCCAAGCTTTCCTTCCAGCCGGCCTACTTCTTTTTGCAGTCGCTCCAGCTCCTTGTCCAGTCGCTTGAGTTCGGCGTCCTTGTCGATCAGGCCGGCCATGGGTACCAGTACTTCCATCTCGCCAACCAATTGGGTGGCCGACATGGGGGCTTCGCCTTCGGTGAACCACTCCAGGCTGTCCAGGCGCGCCAGCGATGACAGGAATTGCCGGTTCTCATCCAAACGGAGTTTGTCGTCTGGGTTTTTACCACGCAGAAGCACCGGGATGGCTTTTGCCGGGGAGATGTTCATCTCGCCACGGATATTCCGAACGGCAACAATCACTCCTTTCAGCCATTCAATATCGGCGGCAACCGCAGAGTCCTGCTTGTTGGCATCTGGCTGGGGGTAGGGCTGGAGCATAATGCTGTCACCACTCTTACCGGCCAGGGGTGCGATGCGCTGCCAGATTTCTTCGGTAATGAACGGCATTATCGGGTGCGCCAGGCGAAGGACCGCTTCCAGCACCCGTACCAGGGTGCGGCGGGTGCCACGTTTGGCTTCCGCACTGGCGTTGTCGTCGTTCAACGCCGGCTTGGAGAGTTCCAGGTACCAGTCGCAGTATTCGTTCCAGATGAACTCATACAGGGCGTAGGCGGCCAGGTCGAACCGGTATTGGTCAAGATGGCGGATCACGTCCTGTTCGCAGGTTTGGAGCTCGCTGATGATCCAGCGGTCTGCCAGCGACAAATCCACGGCCTCACCGTTGACACCGCAATCCTCGCCCTCTGTATTCATCAACACGTAACGGGCAGCGTTCCACAGCTTGTTGCAGAAGTTACGATAGCCTTCCAGGCGTTTCATGTCCCAGTTGATGTCGCGGCCGGTGGTCGCCATGGCGGAGAGGGTGAAGCGCAGGGCATCTGTGCCATGAGCGGTAATGCCTTCCGGGAATTCCTTCCGGGTGCGCTTCCCGATCTTCTCGGCCAGTTTGGGCTGCATCAGGTTGCCAGTGCGTTTCTCCAGCAGGTCATCGAGTTCGATGCCGTCGATCATGTCCAGTGGGTCAATCACGTTGCCCTTAGACTTGGACATCTTGTCGCCGTGCTCGTCGCGGATCAGGCCGGTCACATACACCGTCTTGAACGGTACCTGAGGCGTGCCATCCTCATTCTTCATGAAGTGCATGGTCATCATAATCATCCGGGCCACCCAGAAGAAAATGATGTCAAAACCGGTCACCAGAACGTTGGTGGGGTGGAAAGTTTTTAACCGCTCGGTGATTTCCGGCCAGCCCAGGGTACCAAAGGTCCACAGGGCGGAGCTGAACCAGGTGTCGAGCACGTCGTCGTCCTGGTTCAGTTGCAGGTCGGCGGCAAGATTGTGTTTCTGGCGGACTTCCTCTTCACTACGACCGACGTAGATATTGCCCTCGGCGTCGTACCAGGCGGGAATACGGTGGCCCCACCACAGTTGGCGGGAGATGCACCAGTCCTGGATATCCCGCATCCAGGCGAAGTACATGTTTTCGTACTGCTTGGGCACGAACTGGATACGACCGTCTTCCACCGCTTCGATCGCCGGCTTGGCCAGGGTTTTGGCATCGGCAAACCATTGGTCGGTGAGCATGGGCTCGATGATCAGGCCAGAGCGGTCGCCCCGTGGCACGCTCAGCACGTGGTCTTCGACTTCCTGTACCAGGCCTTCGGCGTCCATATCCGCCACGATCTGCTTACGGGCCTGTTCGCGGGTAAGGCCGGCGTACGCAGCCGGCAGGCTGCCGTCGACATCGGTATTCTCGGTGCCATCGGCGTTGACGACTTCGGCCACATCGCGGATGCAGGCGTCCTGGGTCATGACGTTAATCATCACCAGGTTGTTGCGCTTGCCCACGGCGTAGTCGTTGAAGTCGTGGGCGGGGGTGATCTTGACGCAACCGCTGCCTTTTTCAGGGTCGGCATGAGTGTCTGCGAGGATGGGGATGCGTCGGCCTACCAGGGGCAAGTCGACGAACTTGCCAATCAGGTGCTGGTAGCGCTCATCGTCCGGGTGCACGGCCACGGCGGTATCGCCAAGCATGGTTTCCGGGCGAGTAGTCGCTACCACTAGATAGCTTTTGCCATCCTGCGTCTTTTCGCCGTCGGCCAGCGGATAGCGAAGGTGCCAGAAAAAGCCTTTCTCTTCCTTGTTCTCGACCTCAAGGTCGGAAATGGCGGTATGCAGCTTCGGGTCCCAGTTGACCAGGCGCTTGCCACGGTAAACCAGGCCTTCGTCGTACAGACGGACAAACACTTCCTGCACGGCTTTGTAGAAACCGTCGTCCATTGTGAAACGTTCGTGGTCCCAGTCCACTGAGTTACCCAGGCGGCGGATTTGGCCAGTGATGGTGCCACCGGAATGTGTCTTCCAGTCCCAGATGCGCTTGATGAACTCTTCCCGCCCAAGGTCGTGACGGGTTTTGTCTTCTTCCGCCGCGAGCTTACGTTCAACCACCATCTGGGTGGCGATACCGGCGTGGTCGGTGCCTACCTGCCAGAGGGCGTTGCGGCCCTGCATACGTTTGAAGCGGGTGAGCGTGTCCATAATGGTGTGCTGGAACGCATGGCCCATGTGGAGGCTGCCGGTGACGTTGGGCGGTGGGATGGCGATGCTGAAGGATTCGCCTTCGCCCCCCTCCGCCTTTTCTGAACGGGGGCGGAAGTACCCTTTGGATTCCCAGTTTTCGTACCACTGGCGCTCGATGTTTTCTGGCTGGTAGGTTTTTTCCATGGGTTTCTGCTGGTGACCGTTTGGTTGATTCACAAGGGAAATTCAAGGCGTCTGATTATACATGCTCACTTGGGTTGCGGCGAACCTTGGGGTGCAGGGGCATGGGGGTAGTTTGAATTTCGGAAAGAAAAAGAACTCGCTGCGCTCAGACACCTTTTGCTGTCCGAAATTCAAACTACCCCCATACCCTTATGGAGTCCGAGTTGTCTCGACTGTGTTCGATGGTTTTACCCGGGTTTGATTGTGAGCCTGTTTTGCGTCTCACCGCTTCCTTTGGTCATGCACTCGAGGCTCAATTCCCAATGCCCGTAACTGCTTGAAATGCGATCGTGCCTGACTCAACACCGTTTCGTCGTTATGGGCAACCAGCGCCAATCGTTTAAACCGGTCTGCGTCCGCAGGCAGGGCGGATGAGAGGATGATCACCGTGTCCCAGTCTTCTGCGACCGGTTGGCAAAGCAATATCCCTACGGGATCAGTGCAGGTCGTGGCGGAGTCCGGCACGATGCTGTGGGGTATAAAAGCCTCGGGGCTGAAGTTCCAGAGCAGGTCGTCCAGTTCCTGAGCCTGTTGCATGGTGTCACAGACGACGCCTACACGGTCTCCCTGCTGGCGCGCCTTGTCCACCAGCTTGGCGGTGTGGAGATTGCGGGCAGCAGGGGTATTCTGGGCGAGGATGTGGAACCAGTAGGACTGGTTCCGTTCATCCTGTGAGCCCGGATTACTTTCCTGCATGAGACATCAGGTAGTCGACCAGCATGGGTACCGGGCGGCCAGTCGAGCCTTTGGCTTTGCCGGAGAGCCAGGCAGTGCCGGCAATGTCCAGGTGAGCCCAGGGGTAGTCCTTGGTGAACCGGGACAGGAAGCAGGCAGCGGTGATGGTGCCGGCCGGGCGACCACCAATGTTCTGCATGTCAGCAAAGTTGCTGTCGAGCTGGCTCTGGTATTCGTCCCACAGAGGCAGGCGCCAGGCGCGGTCACCAGCGCGTTCACCAGCGGCCAGCAGTTCGTTGGCCAGGGTGTCGTTGTTGCTCAGCAGGCCGGTGGCATGGCTGCCCAGGGCGATGATGCAGGCGCCAGTCAGTGTGGCCATGTCGACGACCACTTCCGGGTCGAATTTCTTGACGTAGGTGAGGGCGTCGCACAATACGAGGCGGCCTTCTGCGTCGGTGTTCAGGATTTCGATGGTTTGGCCAGACATGGAAGTAACAATGTCACCCGGGCGTGTCGCAGTACCGCTGGGCATGTTCTCGGCGGCGGCGATTACGGCAACCACGTTGATCTTCGGTTTGGTCTCGGCAATGGTTTTCATGGCGCCGAACACGGCGGCGGCGCCACCCATGTCGTACTTCATTTCATCCATGCCTTCGCCGGGCTTGAGGCTGATGCCGCCGGTGTCAAAGGTAATGCCTTTGCCCACGAGGACGTAAGGCTTGTCTTTCGCCTTGCCGCCACGGTATTCCATCACGATCAGTTTGGCGGGTTGGGCGCTGCCGGCAGACACGGACAGCAGGCTGTGCATGCCCAGCTTTTGCATCTGCTTTTCGTCCAGCACGTCGGTCTTGATGACGTCGTTGTCTTTGGCCAGTTTCTCAGCCTGCTCAGCCAGCCAGGTAGGGTGGCAGATGTTCGGCGGGGTGTTGCCCAGGTCGCGGGTGAAGTTCATGCCGCGCCCTGTAGCCAGGCCAAGATTGAAGGCGTCCTTCAAAGCCTTGCCGGCGGATGAAGCGGCAACGGTGACTTTCCCAAGCTTGCGGTCTGACGGCTTCTCGCTCTTGAACTCGTTGAAGCGGTAGAACTGCTCTTCCAGTGTGCGGCCGATCAGGTTCAGGCGCGCTGCTTCCGAGCTGGTGGCGTCTTCGCCAGTGACGAGGGTGTCGCTCAAGCCGACCAGTACGTGTTTGGAGGGACCGTCCTTGATTTGCCCAGCCATGGCAATCAGGGCTTTACGATAGTTGGCTGGTGTGCGGTCCTTGTCAATTCCGGTGCCAACCAGCAGAAGCCGGGACCACGGCTGGCCTTCGAGAGGAATCAGTTGGGTCGTTGCGTTCTTACCGGTAGCATCCCCGTTCTTCTGCAGGGTCTTGATCAGTCCGCCCAGGGCTTCGTTTGCTTGTGTGGTTGAGGCGGGCCAGTCGCCTTTTTCGGGCAGGGCGACAACCAGGCAATCCGCTTTGGTATCCGAAATGGGCTTACTGCTCAGAGTAAAATTCATAGCAACTCCCGTTGGTTATTCTGATGGAGGACAGGCCCGGCCTCGGGCTTGAATGTCCGAATGCCTATAGCATTGGGGTTTGGGGGTAAATTATCAAGCGCTGACAGGTTGTTAACGCCTGTGCTCTGTCATTCGGCACCAAGGTTACTTAGAATACGGCGAATCCTGTTTTCCATCGACTCCGGTCGCATCCGGCTCTGAGAGACCGATTTGAACATCGTTTTCCGATACCTTACCCGCCAGGTGATCATCAGCATGCTTGCCGTATCTGGCATTCTGCTGCTGGTGTTCATGAGCGGCCGGTTTATCAAGTACCTGGCGGACGCTGCTGCCGGGGAGCTGGCGGGCGACGTGTTGTTCCAGATCATGGCTTATCGCTTTCCCGGCTTCCTTGAACTGATCCTGCCCCTGGGGTTTTTTATCGGCATCCTGCTGGCATACGGGCGCATGTACCTGGAAAGTGAAATGACGGTGCTGTTTGCCTGCGGTGTGAGCGACAAACAGCTGCTGATGAAAACACTTTTGGGCTGTATCCCGGTGATGTTGGTGGTGGGGGGTATGAGCCTCTACGTGTCTCCCTGGGGCATGAAGAAGGTCGAGGGAATCTTCAACGAGCAACGCCAGGCGACGGAATTTGAGATGCTGGCGCCGGGTCGCTTCCAGTCGTTGTCGTCTGGCGAACGTGTGACTTACACGGAAGCGCTGAGTGAAGACAAGCGTCGGCTCGAGGGTGTGTTCATTGCCGAGCACAATGAGGACGGTAAGGGTCTTACCCTCATTACCGCCCGGGAAGGGTCCCAGTTTATTGATGAGCAAACCGGCAGCCGCTTCCTGGTGCTCGAAGACGGTGCCCGTTTTGAGGGGTTGCCGGGGCAATTGGCGTACGACGTTACCGGGTTCGAAGCCTACGGGCTCAAGATCCGCAGTGGCAGTGCGGGCGAGAAAGAGCTGGAGGAAGGGCTTGCGACCTCCGCCTTGATGGCGTCGGATGATCCGGAGCACCGCGCCATGCTGCACTGGCGATTCACGCTGCCGCTCATCGTGCCGATTGTCACCCTGCTGGCTGTGCGCCTGAGCCGGGTGAATCCCCGGCAGGGGCGGTTTTTCCACTTGTTGCCGGCCATGCTGGTCTATATCACTTACCTTGGTTTGCTCATCGTGGCCCGTGATGCCCTCGAAGGTGGCAAGGTGCCCGAATGGATCGGGTTGCTATGGGTACACGCCCTGTTTCTGGCCCTCGGGTTATGGCTGCAGTTCGGGCCTGCCTGGCTCTACCGCCGTCGCCTGCTGAAGGAGGCGCGGCAACATGCGTAAGATCGATCGCTATGTGATGAGCACGGTGGGTGGTGCCATGTTCCTGGTGATGCTGGTGGTGCTGTCCCTGGACCTGATCTTCGCGTTTATCGCCGAGTTGGACGACGCGGAAAACGATTACCAGACGCTCCAGGCGTTGCTGTATGTGCTTATGACGTTGCCGCGGCGCATCTATGACTATCTCCCGCTCGGCGCCTTTATGGGATGCCTGGTTGGCCTCGGCACCATGGCAAGTTCGTCGGAGCTCACCGTTATCCGGGCCGCGGGCGTTTCTCTCAAGCGGATTGTCTGGTCCGCCATGAAGCCAACCCTGGTGGTGGTGGTTCTTGGTGTGCTGATTGGCGAGTACATCGCGCCACCGGCTGAACGGATGGCTCAGAGCCAGAAGACCGTGGCCCAGGGCGCGGGTGAAAGCATTGCGTCTGCCTCCGGTATCTGGCATCGGGAGGGCGATGTGTTCATGCACCTGAATGCGGTTCAGCCCAACGGCGTCTTGCATGGAGTGTCGCTGTTCCGATTTGATGAAGAACGTTGGCTGGTGTCCGCCAGTTTCGCTGAAAGAGGGATTTATCAGGGCGATCACTGGCTGCTTGAGAACGTGGCCACCACCCGGCTGGGCGATGAAAGAACCACCCAGGAGACGCACCGGGCCTTGCGCTGGGAAACCGGTCTGTCGCCCAGCGTTCTCAGTGTGCTGATTGTAAAACCGGAAGACCTTGCGATCTCCGGCCTCTATACCTACGCGAGCTATCTGGGAGAGCAGGGGCTTAATGCCGCCAACTACTGGCTGGCCTTCTGGAAGAAGGTGCTGATGCCGCTAGGCACAGCGGTCATGGTGTTGGTCGCCATCTCGTTCGTTTTCGGCCCGCTCCGATCCGTTACCATGGGGTTCCGGGTTTTTACAGGCCTCATTGTGGGGCTGTTGTTCAAGTACATGCAGGACCTGCTGGGCCCCATGAGCCTGGTGTTTGGCTTCAACCCGGTATTGGCAATCGTCCTGCCAATCGCGATTAATGCGGTGGTTGGTGCGGTGCTGATGAAGAGGGCCGGTTAGCTACTTCTTTTTGGGTTCTTTGGGGACTGTGGCAACGATACTGCCGGAAGCACGGTCGGTCAGCGACAGCCCGTTGATCGGGTAGAACAACGCCAGGATCGCCGGGATGGTCAGGAACAGGGTGGCTGCGTTCAGGTAATAGGCACCCAGCAGCGCGACGAACAGGATGGCCGCCGCGGCCACGTATCGTTTCAGGGCCTGTGTCCAGGACACGGACGTGCCGTCCAGGTTCTCAATGCGAATGCGCCACACCTGCATGCCGAGTGTCTGGCCGTTTTTGGTCCAGAAGTATCCAAAGAACAGATACAGCGCCAGGAACAGCACAAATGTGAGCAGTGGGTCTGCCTTCAGAGTACCCGCTTCCGCCATCGCTTCATACTGGTCCCACCCGGTCACCCAGCCCGCCACGAGGGTGTACATCCAGGTAGTTACCAGTAGCACCGCTATGCTGATCAACGAATCGTAAATCACCGCCATCAGTCGCTTGATGAATGCAGCGGGAGGAAGGAGTTCCTCAGCGGTATGAAAGCGGCGGGGCATGGCGTCTCCTGTGATGTTTCACGTTTTTCCTGTTCTCGGCGTGTGCTAGAGTAGCGGATTTGCAAGCGCATGTAAGTATGTGTCTTTAAACGTGGACCCGCACGGGTTTATAGAAGGGTATCAAAGGGCTATGAAAACCGCAGAGTTGCGACAGGCGTTTCTCGATTACTTCAAACAGCAGGGCCATGCCATTGTGCCGAGCAGTTCACTGGTGCCGGCGGACGACCCGACCCTGTTGTTTACCAACGCGGGAATGAACCAGTTCAAAGACGTGTTCCTGGGTCGCGAAGAGCGCGATTACAGTCGAGCGACGACCACGCAAAAATGCGTGCGTGCAGGCGGTAAGCACAATGATCTTGAGAACGTAGGCTATACCGCGCGCCACCATACCTTTTTCGAAATGTTGGGTAACTTCAGCTTCGGCGACTACTTCAAGCGTGAAGCCATCAATTTTGCCTGGACCTTCCTGACCGGCGACGACTGGCTGAAGCTGCCAAAGGAAAAGCTTTGGGTCACCGTTTACGCCTCCGACGACGAAGCCTTTGATATCTGGAACCAGGAGATTGGTGTTCCTGCAGATCGTATCGTGCGGATTGGCGACAACAAGGGCGCCCCATACGCATCCGACAACTTCTGGCAGATGGGCGATACCGGTCCCTGTGGTCCCTGTACCGAAATCTTTTACGACCATGGCTCGGATGTGGCTGGTGGTCCTCCTGGTAGTCCGGAAGAAGACGGTGACCGCTACATAGAAATCTGGAACGTGGTGTTCATGCAGTACAACCGCCAGGCGGACGGTGAAATGCTGCCCCTGCCCAAGCCCTCGGTGGATACCGGCATGGGCCTGGAACGCATCACCGCGGTGCTGCAGGGTGTTCACAGCAACTACGAAATCGACCTGATGCAGGACCTGCTCAACGCAGCCTCCGACATTCTTGGTGGTGTTGAAACCACAGAAGCGTCGCTGCGAGTGGTGGCCGACCACATCCGCTCCTGTGCCTTCCTGATTTCTGACGGTGTGATGCCGTCCAACGAAGGGCGTGGCTTTGTACTGCGCCGCATCATCCGCCGGGCTGCGCGCCACGGCAACAAACTGGGTGCCACACAGCCTTTCTTCCACAAGCTGACTGGCGCATTGGTTGAGCTGATGGGCGACGCCTTCCCGCAACTGGTCAGTAGCCGCAAGCAGATTGAAAAAGTGTTGCTGCAGGAAGAAGAGCAGTTTGCCAAGACTCTGGACAAAGGTCTGCGCCTGCTGGAGCAGGACATTGCCGCGCTGAAGAGTTCCGAGATTCCGGGCGAAACCATTTTTACCCTTTACGACACCTACGGGTTTCCGGTTGATCTGACCAACGACATTGCCCGTGAACGTGGCCTGACGCTGGACTACGACGGCTACGAGAAAGCCATGGAGCGCCAACGCGAGCGTGCCCGCGCGGCCAGCAAGTTCGGTATGGATTACAACGCAGCCGGCCTGAACATTGAAGGGTCTACCGAGTTTACCGGTTACGAGCACATCGACGGCCATGAAACCATTCGAACCGTGATCGTGGGTGATGAAGAGAAGACCGCTCAGGCAGGGGACGAAGCGGTTCTGGTGCTGGAGCGCACGCCGTTCTACGCGGAGTCTGGTGGTCAGGTGGGCGATACCGGTCTGCTGACCTGGAGCGGTGGACGCTTCAAGGTGACTGACACCCAGAAAGAGGGCAGCAATCACCTGCATATCGGTACCGTGATTGAAGGCGAGTTGTTCCCGGGTCTGGAAGTGGATGCCCGCATCGACCACGCTCGTCGTGAGCGGACCAAGAAAAACCACTCCGCAACCCACCTGATGCATGCCGCGCTCCGTAATGTGCTGGGCGAGCACGTTACACAGAAAGGCTCGCTGGTAGATCCTGACAAACTGCGGTTCGACTTCTCCCACTTTGAGGCGGTAACACCGGAACAGTTGCGGGAAATCGAGCGTCAGGTTAATGAGCAAATATTGGGTAACACCCCGGTTGAGACCGAAATCACCGATATGGAACAGGCCCAGGCCAAAGGTGCCATGGCGCTGTTCGGTGAAAAGTATGGCGATACCGTCCGAGTCCTGAGCATGGGCTCTGACGCATACTCCGTGGAACTGTGCGGTGGCACCCATGTGGCGCGTACCGGCGACATCGGGCTGTTCCGTATCACATCGGAGAGCGGTATTTCATCGGGCGTTCGCCGTATCGAAGCCGTCACTGGGTTTGGCGCTCTGGAATGGGTTGAGGAAACCGAGCAAACCCTGCGGGAAGCTGCAAAGCTGGTCAAAGGCTCGCGTGAGTCCCTGGTCGAGAAAGTTCAGCAGACGCTGGATCGCAATCGACAGCTGGAGAAGGACATCAATGCTCTCCAGGCGAAGCTGGCAAGCTCTGCTGGTAGCGATCTGGCCAGTTCTGCCGTGGATGTGGCTGGCCTTAAAGTGGTGGCCTCTGAAATGGAAGGCGCGGATCGCAAAGCGCTGATGGAAACCGCCGACCAACTCAAGAACAAGCTGGGCGAGGGTGTTGTGGTGCTGGCCAGTGTTGAAGACGGCAAAGTGACACTGGTGGCCGGTGTCACCAAATCGGCGACTGGCAGGATCAAGGCCGGAGATTTGATGAAGCATCTGGCGGCTCAGGTTGACGGTAAAGGTGGCGGTCGTCCAGATATGGCCCAGGGTGGCGGAAACGACCCATCAAAACTGGCGGATGCCCTGGCAGGTGTTCCTGCCTGGGTTGAGAAAAATATTGCATAGATAACTGTATCCAAAATGGGCAGGTGTATATAATCTCGCCCATTTGGTCGTCTGAGGTGGGGCGCTGCCCCGCTGTCTGTCCACGTTTGGTATCGGGAAAGAAATGGCGCTCTTGGTTCAAAAATTCGGTGGCACTTCGGTGGGCACCACAGAACGGATTGAAGCGGTTGCAGAAAAGGTATGCCGCTTCCGCAAGGAAGGTCATGACGTGGTGGTTGTGGTATCTGCCATGAGTGGGGAAACCAACCGTCTTATTGGTCTGGCCAACGACATCATGGAAGAACCCACGCCCCGGGAAATGGACGTGCTGGTCTCGACCGGGGAGCAGGTGACCATTGCTCTGTTGTCCATGGCGTTGCAAAAGCGCGGCTGTGATGCGCGCTCTTATACCGGTGCCCAGGTTCGAATTCTGACCGACAGCAGCCATACCAAGGCGCGCATCAAGCAGATTGACGAGCAGCGCATGCGGGAAGACCTCAACGCCGGTCGTGTGGTTGTGGTTGCCGGTTTCCAGGGCATTGACGAGAACGGCAGCATCACCACCCTTGGTCGTGGCGGGTCCGATACTACTGCTGTTGCTCTCGCTGCGGCATTGAAGGCTGACGAGTGTCAGATCTACACTGATGTAGACGGTGTCTATACCACTGACCCACGGGTAGTGGACAGCGCGCGCCGGCTGGAGCGAATTACGTTTGAAGAAATGATTGAGATGGCCAGCCTGGGCTCCAAGATTCTTCAGATTCGCTCGGTGGAATTTGCAGGCAAATACAATGTTCCTTTAAGGGTGCTCTCCAGCTTTGAGGAAGGCGAGGGTACCCTGATTACACTTGAGGATGAAAACGCCATGGAACAACCGGTTGTCTCCGGCATAGCCTTTAACCGTGATGAAGCCAAACTGACGATCGCCGGTGTGCCGGATACCCCGGGCAGCGCCCTGCGTATACTTCAGCCGATCAGCGATGCCAACATTGAAGTCGACATGATCGTACAGAACGTGGGTGCGGATAACCGCACGGATTTCACCTTCACCGTGCATCGCAACGACTTCAAGCGTGGCCAGGCCATTCTGCAGCGGGTGTCCGACGAACTGGGTGCCCGTGAAGTTAGCGGCGACAGCAAGATTGCGAAGGTCAGTATTGTGGGTGTGGGTATGCGGTCTCATGCCGGCGTTGCAACTAAAATGTTTGCAGCACTGTCTAATGAAGGAATCAATATCCTGATGATCTCCACGTCTGAGATTAAAATCTCCGTGGTGATTGACGAAAAATATCTTGAGCTGGCCGTTCGGGCACTGCATAGTGCGTTCGAACTGGACAAGCCCGGGGTAGAGGAAGCCTGAAAATACGCGAACATAAAAGCCGGTTCGCATTGGTTTTCCGAAAAAAGGGCATCATTTGCAGGCTTTTGCTTTTATAAGTACGTATAAGTGATTGTGCGGCTTTTGATTGGCAAGTGATCCCACTATAAAAGTAAGCAGTATACATTTGTCGGAACAGGTAGCTCTGGATAAGGGAGTAAAGGACATGTTGATATTGACCCGCCGTGTTGGCGAAACCCTGATGGTCGGTGATGAAATCACCGTAACCGTCCTTGGGGTGAAGGGGAACCAGGTTCGCATTGGTGTAAACGCCCCCAAAGAAGTGGCGGTTCACCGCGAAGAAATCTATCAGCGAATTCAGAGCGAGAAAGGCTCTGAAGAGCCGGAGCCCGGCAACAGCTGAGAGTGACAAAAAGCCGTTCGAGGGAAACCCGAGCGGCTTTTTTGTGTCTCTCGAACGGCTTTTCTGAACCTATGGGAGCGCGGTTCGAAAAAACTCGTGTCAACCCTATGAAATCAGAAAAATTATGGTAGTATACGCCCCGTTCTCAAGGAGAGGTGGGTGAGTGGCTGAAACCAGCTCCCTGCTAAGGAGCCATACGCATTGCGCGTATCGAGGGTTCGAATCCCTCCCTCTCCGCCATTTCTTTTCGGAGAAGAAAGAGAACATTGCTGAATCTGGAAGTATGAATGCGCGGCTGTAGCTCAGCTGGATAGAGTACCTGGCTACGAACCAGGCGGTCGGAGGTTCGAATCCTCCCAGCCGCGCCACTTATACCAAGTTCGCCATTTTCAGTAGGCACTGTTTTTAGCGGCTGTAGCTCAGCTGGATAGAGTACCTGGCTACGAACCAGGCGGTCGGAGGTTCGAATCCTCCCAGCCGCGCCATATTAAACAAAAAGCCCCGCCGAGAGCGGGGCTTTTTGTTGCCTTACCACATTAGATCGTCGGGGATCTCATATCCGGCATAAGGGTCATCATCCCCCTGATCGTCACTCTTGCGGTCATGCAACACCACCACGGCACTTTCGTTCCGCTCCATGATCTTGCGGGCTACGCCCTCAGCTACCACTTCGTAGGCGTCGTTCACGAAGACAATAGCCAGCCTTCCCCGTGACAGTTGATCCACCATGGTGTCGTCCACAAAGAGCTTCTTGATTTTCTTGTCGTGGACAAACTGATAAGAGGTCTCACCCCGCGAGCGATCAAGACGATTGGTTTCGACCAGTTGCCGGATCTGGGCCTGGATGGCCTTTTTCTCAGCCTGCTTCTGGCGCTCAAGGTTTAATTGCCGATCCCGTTCTGCTTTCTCTTCCCGTGCCTGACGGGCACGAATTTCCGCTTCATTGACCTCAACCGCTCCCTTGGGCTGTTGTTTGCGTTTTTTATGTTTCTCGTTGCGAATGGCTTTGGCCTTTTTCTCGTCGGCCAGGCCGGCTTTCAACAACTGATCCTGTAGTGATGGCATGAACGGCTCCGTGAGTGTCTGCAATTTCTGGTAAACTTGGCCCCAAGTATACGCCCGCAGCGCTGCTGGTCGAACCCATCCTTTATTTATCCATTTGCCCCCGGGAATTTCTTTTATGCCGTCATTCAGTCAGTTGGGCCTTTCCGAGCCAATGCTCGCGAACCTGTCGAGGCTTGGCTTTGAAAATCCGACACCGATTCAGTCCGGCGCCTTGCCTCATGCTATGGCAGGTAAGGACTTGATCGCCATGGCGCAGACCGGAAGCGGCAAGACGGCGGCGTTTGGCATTGGCCTGGTGGAAAGGCTGAATCCGCGACGCTTTTCGGTGCAGGGGCTGGTACTTTGTCCCACACGTGAACTGGCGGACCAGGTGTCGAAGTCGCTGCGTGAGCTGGCAAGGGCCCGTGACAACGTAAAGATTCTGTCACTGTGTGGTGGCGTGGCTATCGGCCCCCAGATTGGCTCCCTCAGCCACGGCGCTCATATTGTGGTGGGTACTCCAGGGCGCATTCAGGATCATTTACGAAAGGGCACTCTGAAGCTGGACCAGCTCACAACCCTCATCCTGGATGAGGCGGACCGGATGCTGGATATGGGATTCCAGGACGCGGTGGAAGACATCATCAGCCAGGCGCCCGCAAAACGGCAGACCCTGATGTTCTCGGCGACGTGGCCCGAGAATATCCGCAAGTTGAGCGAGCAATATCAGCATACGCCGGCTGACGTCAGGATTGAGAGTCAGGCTGTTGAATCCGATATTACCGAGCGATTCTACGAGATCGCGCCCGGACAGCAAGTCCAGGCCGTCGCGGCGCTATTGTCGTTACACCAACCAGCGTCCTGCATTGCCTTCTGCACCACGAAACAGCAATGTGATGATGTCGCCAATGAGCTGAACGGCCTCGGGTTTGCGGCGCTTCCGCTTCACGGTGATCTGGAGCAGAGGGATCGTGACAGTGTTCTGGTTCGTTTCGGCAACCAGAGCTGTTCCGTGCTCGTGGCGACCGATGTGGCGGCCCGCGGTCTGGATATAAAATCTTTGCCGTTAGTGGTTAATGTGGAGCCGGCCAGGGACCCGGAAGTACATACTCACCGAGTCGGTCGAACCGGCCGGGCCGGGGAGCAGGGGCTGGCGGTCACCTTCTGCACCCCGTCGCAGGCCCATAAGATTAACCGGCTGGAATCCGGGCGTAAGCAAGCCGTGACCTGGGGGGATACAGGCAAGCTGCTGAAAACTGCGTTGCAGCCGCTGGAGCCGGCGATGAGAACCCTGTGTATAGCGGGTGGGCGCAAAGACAAAGTCCGGCCAGGAGATGTGCTTGGTGCGCTGACCGGTGAGGCTGGGCTGCCCGGGGCCGTTGTAGGCAAGATCGATCTATTCGATTTTCAGTGTTTTGTGGCAGTGGAGAAGGCATCAGCCGCCACGGCCCTGAAAAGGTTGGAGCAGGGGCGTATAAAGGGCCGGAAAATGCGTGTGCGGTATGCATGAATGAGAATGATTTTTGCCCACTCCAGGCCCGTCAGTACGGGCCAGAGAGCTCGGAAACCACCTATTGAAACCGCCAATTAGGTTGCTCAGTGAGTCGGAAAACGGTAAATTACGCGGGATTTTGCCCCCCGAACTGTCCGAATGGCTGGTAAAACCACGCTCCTGGCGAGGCCTGGCCAAGGGCTCGGGAAAATCAACAACTCAATACAGGTAGCTATTTGTTATGAGTGAGCTAATGTCACAAGCCATCGATCTGATGGTCGCAGGCATGGGGTTTGTCTTCGTATTCCTGATCATATTGGTGTTTGCAACCCTGCTCATGTCAAAACTGGTCCATCGGTTCGGCCCGCCTGAACCCGTTGCTCCGGCCCGTACTCCACGTGCAAGGCCTTCGGCGCCATCGTCGGTTGATCCTGACACCGCTGAAGCGATTAAAAAAGCGATTGCACAATACCGGTCACGCCACAAGAAGTGACCTGGCAGATAGATTAGAACCTTTAAACAGAAGGCTGACACGATGACTGACACAAAGAAACCGCTGGGGATTACGGACGTTATCCTGCGTGACGCCCACCAGTCCCTGCTTGCCACCCGCATGCGGCTTGACGACATGCTGCCCATTGCCGAGAAACTCGACAAGGTTGGTTTCTGGTCTTTGGAATCCTGGGGCGGAGCTACCTTCGACTCCTGCATCCGTTACCTGGGCGAAGATCCCTGGGAGCGCATCCGTGAACTGAAAAAGGCCATGCCTAACACCCAACAGCAAATGCTGCTGCGTGGTCAGAACCTGCTGGGTTACCGTCATTACGCCGATGATGTGGTCGACCGTTTCTGTGAGCGTGCTGCCGAGAACGGCGTAGACGTGTTCCGGATTTTCGACGCCATGAACGATCCGCGTAACCTGGACCGTGCCATCAAGGCCGTTCGTAAGACTGGCAAGCATGCCCAGGGCACCATCGCCTACACCACCAGCCCCGTGCACACCATCGAAATGTGGGTTGAAATGGCGAAAGAAGTGGCCGACATGGGCGCGGACTCCATCGCCATCAAGGACATGGCCGGTATCCTTAAGCCTTACGTAGCTTTTGATCTGGTCAGCCGTCTGAAGAAAGAGCTGGATATTCCCATCCATATGCAGTGCCACGCCACCACCGGCATGTCTACCGCCACCGCCATCAAGGCCGCGGAAGCCGGTATCGATAACGTGGACACCGCCATTTCCTCCATGAGCATGACCTACGGCCACTCGCCCACCGAGGCGGTTGTTGCCATCCTGGAAGGCACAGATCGTGACACCGGCCTGGACTTGACCCTGCTTGAGGAAATCGCCAGCTATTTCCGCCAGGTGCGTAAGAAGTACGCGAAATTTGAAGGCAGCCTGCGTGGCACCGATTCTCGCATCCTGATTGCTCAGGTACCGGGCGGCATGCTGACCAACATGGAAAACCAGCTGCGAGAGCAGAACGCGAGCGACAAGTTCGACGAAGTTCTGGATGAAATTCCCAAGGTTCGCGAAGACCTGGGCTTCATTCCGCTGGTCACTCCGACTTCCCAGATCGTGGGTACCCAGGCGGTACTGAACGTTCTGACCGGTGAGCGTTACAAGTCCATCTCCAAGGAAACCTCCGCCATCCTCAAGGGCGAGTACGGCGCTGCGCCGGCGGCCATGAATAAGGAGCTGCAGGAGCGCGTTCTGGATGGCAAGGAAGTGATGACCTGTCGTCCGGCCGATGTGCTTGAGCCGGAAATGGACAAGCTGACTGACGAGCTGAAGAAGCTGGCGGAAGAGAAGGGCATCAAGCTGGCCGACAATGTTGAGGACGACGTGCTGACCTACGCACTGTTCCCGCAGATCGGCCTGAAGTTCCTGGAAAACCGTAACAACCCGGATGCATTTGAGCCGGTTCCGACCGCTGAAGACGCAGCACCTGCCAAGAAAGCTGAAGGCCCGGAAACCTACACTGTCGATGTTAATGGCAAGAAGTATGTTGTTGCGGTGTCCGAAGGCGGTGAAATCAGCCAGATTCAGGGTGAAGGCGGTGCTGCATCCGCACCTGCTGCTTCCTCTTCCGCGCCTGCACCGGCTGCGGGTGAAGGCGAGCCCTTGGTCGCGCCTCTGGGCGGCAATATCTTCAAGGTTCTGGTATCTCCCGGCGACGCCGTGGAAGAGGGCGATGTGCTGATCATTCTCGAAGCCATGAAAATGGAAACCGAGGTTCGGGCACCGAAAGCCGGTACCATCGGCGAAGTCTTCATCAAGGTCGGTGATGCCGTCTCCCCTGATGATGAAATGCTGACAATCGCATAAGGGCCAGCATTCCATGGATAAATTAATGACACTCTGGACAGGTAGTGGCCTGTTCAATATGGAACTTGGCCAGGTGATCATGATCGCCATCGGCCTTCTTCTTCTGTTCCTTGCGATTCGCAAGGGGTTCGAGCCTCTGCTGCTGGTACCCATCGGGTTCGGCGGTATTCTGGCGAATATTCCGGAGGCAGGACTTGCCCTGACTGCGGCGGAGAACGCGATTCATTTCGCCCTGAAGAGCGACACTACGCAGGTGCTGGCCGCACTGGCTGCGCCGCTGGATGTTGCTTATCAGGCCGGCCAGGCTATTACCCCTGAGCTGAAAGAAGCCTTCAAGGTGGCGGTCAAAGAGGCCAGCTACTCCGACATGGCGATGGCAAATGCCATTGCCCAGGACTTCGGCTATGGCAATGGCATGCTGTATAACTTCTATTCTGTGGTTATCGGTAGCACCATTGGTCCGCTGGTGATTTTCATGGGTGTCGGCGCAATGACGGACTTTGGCCCGCTATTGGCGAACCCCAAGACAATGCTGCTTGGCGCTGCAGCCCAGTTCGGTATCTTCGGAACCGTTTTGGGTGCTGCATTGCTCGATTGGCTGGGTATCCTGGACTTCACCATCCTTGAAGCCGCCGCAGTCGGTATTATCGGTGGTGCGGATGGTCCTACCTCCATTTATGTGTCCAGTGTTCTGGCACCGCACCTGCTCGGGGCGATTGCAGTTTCGGCTTACGCTTATATGGCGATGGTGCCGATGATTCAGCCGCCGATCATGAAGGCGCTGACCAGCCAGAAAGAGCGGGCCATCAAGATGTCCCAGCTCCGCCCGGTGAGCAAAAAAGAGAAAATCGTGTTCCCGCTGGTGGTACTGATTGCGGTGGTTCTGTTCCTGCCGGACGCTGCGCCGCTTCTGGGTATGTTCTGCTTTGGTAACCTGATGCGCGAGTGTGGCGTGGTCGAGCGCCTGAGCGATACTGCCCAGAACGCACTGATCAATATCACAACGATTTTCCTGGGCCTGTCGGTTGGCTCCAAGCTGATGGCTGACAAGTTCCTGGATGCGCAGACGCTGGGTATCCTGGGCCTGGGTATTGTGGCCTTTGCTGTGGGTACTGCGTGTGGTGTTCTGATGGCGAAGCTGATGAACCGATTCACCAAGGAAGCTATCAACCCGCTGATTGGTTCCGCTGGTGTGTCTGCGGTGCCGATGGCTGCAAGGGTATCCAACAAGGTCGGCCTTGAGGCCAACCCGCAGAACTTCCTGCTGATGCACGCTATGGGGCCAAACGTGGCCGGTGTTATCGGCTCTGCGGTGGCTGCAGGTGTGATGATCAAGCTGCTTAGCTGATTGTTTCACTTCAGCACCTGAGAGAAGGCCCCGCTTTTGCGGGGCTTTCTTGTTTTAGTCGCCTCCGCAATGGTGCTTCATCAATGAAAATCCCGGGAATTAACCGGTAACGTCTGAATCAGATGGCTCAAATCCGACAGCCTTCCTGCCATCACGTGAACAATATCGCCTTCTCTTTCCAGGATCCCTTTCACATGTAACAGCCGGGCCGTTATCAACGGCTTGCGCTGCCGCCGTGCGGTTTCCAGCCAGACCACCACGTTTACGTTTCCAGTTTCATCTTCCAGGGTAACGAAGGTGACGCCGGAGGCGGAGCCGGGGCGTTGGCGGCCTGTGACAAGGCCAGCAACCTGAACCGGTCGGCCAGGCTGGATATTCTTGAGTTGTTCCGCGCTGAGACAGAACTTCAGGTGCCCCTGTTCCCGGAGCAGGGCCAGGGGATGGCGCTGCAGGGTCAGGCCCTGGCTGGCGTAGTCGGCCAGTACGTTCTGGCCTTCCGTGGGTTCGGGCAACTGGTAACAGTGTTCTGGCTGGTAATGAGCCGCTGTCTCTTTGGCAAAGAGCTCCGCGGGCTGTTCGTGCTCAAGCAGTTGCCAGTAAGCCTGATGGCGATTAGTGGTAAACGCTGGCATGGCGTTAGCGCCTGCGAGCAGTTCCATGTCGCGTTGGTTCAGGCCGGCCAGGTGACGTAGTTCGGCGGTGGACCGGTAACCTTCAGCCGGGCGATTGTTGTAAAGGCGCTCGGCGCCGCTGGCAGAGAGGCCCTGTATGAGCCTGAGCCCCAGACGTAAATGACGATTAGGCGACTCCAGGGTGTGATTCCATTGGCTGTGGTTTACATCCGGTGGTAGCACGGTGACGTCATGACGACGGGCGTCCTGGACCAGTTGGGACGGTGAGTAGAACCCCATGGGCTGGCTGTTGAGCAGGGCGCAGTAAAAGGCAGCTGGATAGTGGCGTTTAATCCAGGAGGACACATACACCAGCAGCGCAAAACTGGCGGCGTGGGATTCGGGAAAGCCGTAACCGCCGAACCCGCAGATCTGCAGGTATAACCGTTCGGCGAAATCGGCATCGTGGCCCCGTTCCAGCATGCCGTTGATCAACTTGTCCCGAAATGGCGTCAGGTCGCCGTGAGACTTCCAGGCAGCCATCGCACGGCGGAGTTGGTCGGCTTCACCGGCAGAGAAGCCAGCGGCCACCATGGCCAGCTTGATCACCTGCTCCTGGAAAATAGGCACACCCAGGGTGCGCTCCAGAACGTTCCGTACAGCGTCGTTGGGATAGTCCACCGGCTCCAGGCCATGCTTGCGACGCAGATAGGGGTGAACCATGTCACCCTGGATAGGGCCGGGGCGGACGATGGCCACCTCGATCACCAGATCGTAGTACTTTTCCGGTTTCAGACGCGGCAACATGTTGATCTGGGCACGGGATTCCACCTGGAAAACACCGATGCTGTCGCCTTTTTGCAACATGGCATAGGTGGCGGGATCTTCCAGGGGAATATCCTGCATGGAAAAAGGAGCACCCTTTTCCTCACTGATCAGGTCCAGGGCCTTGCGGATGGCCGTGAGCATGCCCAGGGCAAGCACGTCCACTTTCATCAGGCCCAGGCTTTCCAGATCGTCCTTGTCCCACTGTATGACGGTACGGTCCGCCATGGCGGCGTTCTCCACCGGTACCAACTCGGCCAATGGCCCGGCACTGATGACAAAACCACCGACATGCTGGGACAGGTGGCGGGGGAAGCCCAACAGGGTATTCACCAGGGTAAAGAACTGGTCGGCCACTTTCGGGTTGCGGGTGAGGTGTTTGTCGAGAATCTGCTGGCGCCAGTTGCTGGCCTTGTCCCGCCAATCGATGCCTTCCAAAAGCTGTTCCACCATGGCGGGATCAAAACCCAAGGCTTTGCCCACATCCCGGATGGCGCTGCGCGGCCGGTAGCGGATCACCGTGGCGGCCAGGGCTGCGCGTTCCCGGCTGTAACGCCGGTAGATGTACTGGATAACTTCTTCCCGCCGTTCATGCTCGAAATCCACATCAATATCGGGTGGTTCACCGCGATCCTTTGATATGAAACGCTCGAACAGCAACTCCACACGGGCCGGGTTGACCTCGGTGATGCCCAGGCAATAGCACACGGCAGAGTTGGCAGCCGACCCGCGGCCCTGGCACAGAATGCCTTTGCTGCGGGCGAAGGCGACAATATCCTGGATAGTGAGGAAGTAGTGCTCGTACTTCATCTCTGATATCAGGCTTAGTTCCTTGCGTATCAGCCTCTGAACGCTTGGTGGCGTGCCGTTTGGGTATCGCCGGCGTTCACCGTCGTGGGTCAGTTGTTTCAGGTAGGCCGCTGGCGATGTTCCGGCCGGCACCAGATCCGGTGGGTATTCGTACCGCAAGCTACCCGGTTCGAAAGTACATTGCTCAGCAATTACCAGGGTTTCCCTGAGCCAGGCTTCCGGAAACAGGCGATCAAGAACCGGTAATGGTCGAAGGTAGCGCTCCCCGTTCTGGAACAGGCAATGGCCGGCGTTCTCCAGGTTGGTGTGGTTGCGCAGGGCTGTGAGCACATCCTGCAACGGTTGCCGCTCGCGGCTGTGCATATGCACCTCTCCGGTGGCGGCTATCGGACAACGCAGGTGGTCTGCCAGCCAGCGTGCCCGGGCCAGTTGCTGCTCCTCTCCGGATTCAAGAGTGCGGGCTGCGGCTATCCAGAGATTCGGCTCGAACAGGCGCTGAAGCCATTCACCACAGGCCAGGGCCTGGTCTGCATCTGCAACGGTGGGTGAGGGTGGCAGCCACAGGCACACACAATCGTCCAGGGAATGGGTCTCGATATCCCGGAAGAATAACCGGTACTGGCCTTTCTCCGCTTGCCGTCGGCCAGTGGTGATCAACTGGCAAAGCTGACCATAACCCTTGCGGGTGCGGGCCAGCAGGATGAAGCGGGGAGTAGCCGCTCCGGGTGGGGCATCGTCAAGTTCAAACCAGCTGCCGGTGATCAGCTTTACCGGGCTGTCTTTCAGTGCGGCCCAGGCCCGAGGAATGCCAGCCACTGAGCAGGCATCTGTGATGGCCAGTGCAGAGTAGCCCAGCTCCAGTGCTTGCTCGGCCAGTTCATGGGGATGTGAGGCCCCGGTCAGGAAGGTGAAATTGCTGAAGCAGAAGAGTTCGGCATAGCTGAAGTTGTCCATCAGCCAAACCAGCCATGCACAAACCAGCCATCCCGCACATCCCGGAACACCCAGGCAAGCTGGCCGGTGGACAGCTCGGCAATGTAATAATCCCGGTGAACCCGCTGGCCATCCCACCAACCTCCACTGATCCGTTCCGGGCCCGAAAACCACATGGTCGGAGCTTCGGCCAGCGGTTGTGGCCCTTTGAGTAACCATAAAGGACGACGGGGTAACTGGTCGGGAGAAGGAAGGCGGCTATGATTTTTCCGCTGCACTTCGGAGGCCGACCAGGCCCGTTCGGGCCGGTGATCCGCCTGCGGCGATAACTGCCGTAATGAATGTCCGCCAAGCCGTGCCTGCAGACGGCTGATCAGGGTGTGCCAGGCTTCGTTCAGATCCTGCGTTTCACCCAGAAGATCCTGGCCAGGGGCCACTTCCCGCCCCAGGAAGCGTTTAACGGACAGCACTAATGAGATCACCGGAGCCCTTAACGGGTGCTGCTCAAACCGTAGGCGGATAAGATTCAGAAATGCTTCGGCCCGATGCTCGGGGCCGGAGGTGCGAACCCGAATGCGGGTAGGCTCCTCATGCCGGTGCTGCAGGACCAGCAGCAGGCTGTCGGTATCCTGCTGTCGCCAGCACAGGTCTTCCTCGAGTTCTGACAGAATGCGCTGCAGGGGGAACAGCAGGCCCTGGGACTGCTCAATCTCCTGCACAAAATCCGCCTGCTGGCGAAAGGTGTGGGGCGGTTGCCAGGGTGTTTGTGGGTCCGCGCGGTTACCCTGGATCTTCTGCACATACGCGAGGGTTTCCGGCGACAGACGGCGGGCCAGTTCACTGGCAGGCAGTGCGAAGACCTCATCCAGGGTGTTCAGGCCGAGCCGTTGCAGACGGGTACAGGTTTTGTCATCGAACTCTGCCGTCAGCAGGGGCATCTGCCCCAGTGTACGCAGGATATGGCCTTTGTCCGCCGTGCACTCGCCCTTGCCGGCCCGGGCAATCAGCCGGGCGGCCAGTGGTGTGTGGCCGATGGCTGTCCAGGCGTTAAGCTGGCGTTCCTCCAGCCCCTGTTCCACCGTTTGCCAGACGGCTGCCAGCCCACCGTAAAGCCGCTGCAGGCTGCCCACTTCCGCCAACAGGCCATTCGGGGGTACCAATATGATATGAGCCGCGTACCGGTATAGCCAGCGCGCCTGGTCTTCCAGTATCCGGGCTTCCTGTTGGTGGTCCGCCCTGAGCATACGCAGCTCCGGAACCAGGCTGATAGCGGTTTTCAGGCGCATGCCAGCGCGTACTCCCTGGGCATAAGCTTCCGGGCAGGCCTGGATAATCTTCTGGCCGGAGCCTTCCACAACAGCCAGCGCCCCCTGGTTTTCGCGGGAGCGGCGAATATGGTCTAGCAACAGGTGAGGAAAATGCAGGTACAGCCAGAGCATGATACGCCTTACCCGGTCTTGCCGGCCCAGGGGCCCTGGACCACCCGGGGGGCTTCCCGGAAGGCCAGATCCGCCCGGTGAGCCATGGCTACGGAGCAACATTGGCCGGGCCAACTGCCGCGACGTTTCAGAACATTGACCTTGAGCGCCTGTTGACTTCCTGCTGTCAGATCCAGGCGTAGCGCCGCCGGGGAGTTTTGTTCGGCATGACGCCGTTCGCGGAACAGCACGCACACATTGCTGCCGGCCTCCGCGGCCAGTTGCAAGCGCCGTATGTCACGGGCGGCCAGTTTTCCGGGCCAGGCCATCACCAGGCCGGTGACCGGTGAACGCAGGCAGTTTTCCAGTGTCCACAGGAAGTCGCCATCGTCTTCGGTGTTGATCAGTATGACCTGATCCAGATTGACCCCTTCGCGGGCCAGGGCAGGGGCGTAGGGTGTATGGGGAGGGTTCAGCCAGAAGACGGTCTTACCTGCCTGAGAAAGCCGTTGCATCAGGGGTAGCAGCAGGTGCAGCTCACCAATGCCGGGCTCATCCAGCAGGCACTCACTCAACGCCCCACGGGGCCAGCCAACACCGCCGAGCTGGTTGTCCAGCACCTGGTAACCGGTTGGCTCCGTTGGCCGACCAGTGCGGGTATGGTGCTGACCCTGCCACACACGGTCGTCCTGCATCAGCGTATTCAGAATCTCGCTCATGGAAAGTTCTCTATATACTGTTTAAATATACAGTATTCTGAAAAAGACAGGATTTCAAGCAGTGGGTTGATAATGTGGCGGAACGAACCCACGCTTAGTAGTACAGCCATCAACCATGGAGGTTGAAATGAGTGAACTGACGAAACAAAGCTGTGAAGCCTGCAGCGCAGATGCTCCCACAGTCACTGCCGATCAGAAGCAAGCCCTGGGTAAAGATGTACCCGACTGGCAGGAGATTGAGCTGGACGGGGAGGAACAGTTACAGCGAGTGTTCAAGCTCAAGAATTTCGCCCAGGCCCAGGCATTTACCAACAAGGTGGGTGACCTGGCCGAAGAGGAAGGGCACCACCCCGCCATCCTTCTGGAATATGGCAAGGTCACCGTACGCTGGTGGACCCACAAGATAGGCGGCCTGCACAAAAACGATTACATCATGGCGGCGCGCACCGACGCAGCCTACAAAGACATGCAATAATTCACCAAACCCACCGGAAACAGGATGTGTAATGGCTGAAGACCGTACAGATAACCCACTAACCTTTCGGTTAGGCCATGAAGAACTGGTTATACGGCGCCGTTACGAAGTGCTCAGCATCATCAATGATTTCCTGATCGCCATCTGGTTTCTGGTGGGCAGCATCCTGTTTTTGTTTCCCGAACACGAGAAGGCGGCCATTTGGCTGTTCATTATTGGCAGTTTCCAATTCCTGATTCGCCCCACCATTCGCCTGATCGGGCATATCCACGTACAGCGCATTCCGGAAAGCCGCTGGGAAAGTTAGAAGGTGTCGTCTATCGGGCTGCGAACTCCAAAGCCTCTTTTGCGAACCATGTGTGTAATAGAAATTGCTCCACCTCTTTTGCCAAACCAGTGTGCGCAGCTGATTCATGAAGCGGGTAGGGTTGTCTGGCAACTTTGGTGGGACATCCAAAATCATAGGCTCAGCCTCCATGCTGTTTATTTGTACAGTATCTTAGGCCTGATTTTGGGTTATTTCACGGTGAAAAGCGGAGATATACGACAATTGTCGCAAAACTTCGTATATTTCGCGCCAATGAGCTGACAACTCTATGAAAGATATGGAATAGTCGTTGAGGATCTATTTTAGATAAGCGAACAGGTGTACTGGGTGAAATATGGCCATTGACGCTTATTTTCAGACTGGTCAGTTGTTGAATGTTTTAATTTATTGAAACTAAAAGAAAATTATGGTCAATGACACCTAGGGTGCATGGAAATAGGCGCGTTTTGGGTAAATGTCATTTGTCGTTGAATTAGCTGTTAGGAATAGACGATGATTGAAGAGCCTGACTGGAAAAAGGGAAGTATTCACTCGGCTGTGCCGGTAGAGGTCAGAGCGCTCATTGGTTCGATCGTAATCTTTCAGGGTTCAATCGAGTTCGAACTAAGGGGTTGCATCTCTGACCTCCTGAAGATTGATAAAGATACTGTGCTGATCCTGACCTCAGAACAATCATACAAGCAATTGATGTCACTTCTATCATCTTTGATGATTAAAGAGCTGGGTACTCAGAATCAGCTTTACAAAGAATTTGCGTTTGCCGCTGGCAAGTTGGATGAGTTTGAGGCATTTAGAAACAAGGTTGCTCATTCTCATTGGTCGCATAGTCTGGAAGATATGTCGTTACAAGAGCGAGCTGCTAGGCACAAATCAACCTCAAAACGGAAGCAGGGCTTGAAGGTTTCTGTTGAGGAAATAGGCGCGGATCAGCTAACTCTCGAATGGCGGAAAGCATTTTTCTATCTAGGGGAGTTATTTAGCCGTGTAAGAAAAGTTGCTGCTGGCCATAGTTCCTAACAAGCGCAGGCACGGCGACGCCCACTACATTGCGCCTGCGCGCATGCTGCAAGCGTTATGTGGGCCACGGTTTGCAGCTTCCAATAAAGGAAAAGTATGAGTAAGAAGCCATTTCAGCGTATTACATTTGTTCAGCTTTCTGATAAAGGCAAGTCTGACGCAATGCGCTGCGATCGATCGGATCTCGATGTTGGCGATTATGTTGAGGCTGAATGCTAAAGCGGCGACTAATATTCGGCGCTATGCAGCGCTGAGGCATGCAGAGGTTATTTATGAGCTATATAATTGCATTTGTCTCTTTTTCAGATTCAGCCAAGGAGTATCCAGTTCAATGTTTTCGCACTGACTTGAAGACTGGTGACGAAGTTCTCGTGCGCAAAACAGATAATCAAATGATAGCAGCGAAAGTTTCACTTTTAAAATATTTAAACTGGGAATGTAGTGCGACGATAGAGTGCCGAAAAGATGAATGCAGCCTAGATAATAGTGGAAATTTTGTTTTGCCCAAAGGCTTTCCCCTGAGTTATGGGCTAGCTAGTCCTGAAGTTTTCATTAAAGCATTAAAAGCTGCAGGGTGGGTGCCATTAAAATCAAGGCAGCGGATGTACAAGGCTGTTCTTGCAAATACAAACTCAACCGACATTTCCTATATCTTCGTAAGAAAAAACGGCGTAGATATACAGATTCTTCCTAGGACAGACAGCAACACGATAAAGCCATTTGGCTGGTACGAAGGCTCCTTAACTGAAGGAAAGGTTGTCCGACATGCGTTAGCCCATACGTCTTTTAACCTGTATGAGGGAATCCTTCGTTTTTCAAAGAGTTTCCTCAGTGACGAGAAAGACTTAGAGCGTTATTTCGTTCCTCAGGGGGCTAAAGACAAAAGAACAAAAGAGCTAAAGAAGTTAGGGGCTAGAGAGAAAGCGAGTGTTCAGTATGTTGAGTATGAAGATATCGATGGCTGGACCATTCACAAAGAAATAGAGGTCGGTGATCCTCATGGGAGGTTAGAATATCTGAAGGAACGATTGGCTAAAGGTTCCATAAAGAATTTGAAAGTAAAGTTTGGAGATAAAGTGCCTCGGGATCACTTTATGGGAAACTCAGATGCGTATTGGTATGGTCCAGCCGAAGCAATATCCGGAGACTTTTAAGCTGAATTTTTAAACCACATAACCAGTGCATCAACATGGCCGGCGTTAGTATTTTTAGGAAGTGTATGATTCATCCTTATAAAAGAGAATATAAAGCACGTTGTTTTGAGATTTTTAATGAGCTTGATGGCTGGTTTGGTAGTGAAGAAATTAATTCCGACTATGCTAACCAACTAAGTGAAGATGGGGCGTTCGTCGAAATCGTAGATGGTCGAATTGAAGGAGTTATTTCAATTGATTGGCACTTCGAATCTACAGCAGAAATTTATTCAATGGCAATAAGCTTAAAGAATCATCGTAAAGGCTTGGGAAGGAAGCTGATGCTTTCTGCTGAAAATCTTGCAAAAGAGAAAGGCTTTGACTTCCTTCATGTCAAAACTTTGGGTGATGAAGTGCCGCACCCAGGATATAAGAAAACTAGGGCATTTTACGAAAATTATGGTTTTAAAAGATTATTCCAGACTAAAGACCTTTGGGACGGATTACCGACTATGCTTTACGTAAAATCAATAGAATACTAACAATAATAAGCACGGCGACTCGTAAACTCGCGCGTGCTATAGGCGTTATGAATCTGGAGAATAACTATGGATGTGAGGGAGCGTCGGCAGAATCCACCAATGCAAATGATGGTGGACAGCACAAAAGGTAAAAATCCAGTTCCCACGGTATTGTTTTTTACATTCAAGATTTTAGGCTTAGTAATTCCCATGCTCCCTATTTATCTTGGTTACAAGCTATTCCTTCTGGGGGTCACTGGAGAAGCGAGCATCGTCGTAGATGCAACAACTATCAAGGGGCAGTTGCTCAATGCGGCACCAGGCTTATTCTTCGCCGTTGGTGGAATAGTTGCTTTGATCGTTGCCATCGTCAAAGGGGTCAAGTACCAAGGATGATCATAACAAGGCCAGGCACGGCGACGTCTACTACATTGCGGCTTCGCCTCCATTCCGCAGCCGCGCATGCTGGCTGGCGTTATAACTATAGGGGAGAGGCAATGAAGTTCACGAAGAGTAGTTGGCTTTTGGTTGGAGCTACAATCCTTGTCTCCTTCCCGGTTCTGTCGGATATGTTCGTGCCGAGTCCGTCTTGCTATCAACCGAGCAAACCTTACCAGTTCAATTCTCAATGGGAACTGGACAATTTCAATCAGGAAGTTCAGGACTACAAAGCGTGTATCTCTGACTTCGTTGAAGAACAAAATGAGGCGGCTAGGAATCACCAACAAGCTGCGAGCGATGCAATCGATGACTGGAATCGTTTCGTCGATTACGAGCTGAATTGAAAGAGGTTATAACAAGGCCAGGCACGGCGACGCCTACTACATTGCGGCTTCGCCTCATTCCGTAGCCGCGCTGCTGGCTGGCGTTATATAAAAGAAACCCACGTTATCAGAGGAGCGAAGAATAGGTGCTACTAGACAATCCAGCAGCACGGCTTCTTGCCATACTGCAGCAAGGAAGCGAGCATAAAAATGAAGCAAACTGCCGAGGCGTTTGGACTGCTCTTCTAGACACTGGAGGGAACAACACGCTTTTGATGTCTCGCCTGGGTAAAGTCATGAATTTGCCCGCCGAGATCATTCAAACGCTCGATCAAGAATTTCCTCACCAGTCTGGCGCTCATGCTCATTGGTCAAATCAAGTTAATAGAGGTTTTATGGAGCAAAACCTCAATGGTCGCTGGGACACATTTAGCAAGTTCATCGATCAACACACACTTTCGTACCTCAGCCTTTCTGCAGATCTTCTTCAAAGTAAAGCAAACACTTCACTCCTAAACGAAACTACTCTGCAAGACACACGAGATAAAATCGACGGCGTTCTTAAAGACGTTTTGGAGAGTGATTTTCCTGATGAAATAAAAAACTACCTCGTTAGGGGACTTCAAAGAATTATTGTCGCGGTTGATGAATACCGAATCTCCGGTGCCGCGCCGATCTTGGATGCCATGGAAATTACGCTTGGCCATGCGTTCTTTGATGCCGAGTATCGACGTGCGCTTACTAATACTGATATTGGCCGGACCATAGTTGACGTCCTGGCTTCAGTGGCTTCTTCTATTACTATTGCCGTCGGGTTACCTCAGCTTCCCGAGACATTTCAATTGTTACTGGGAAACCACTGAAGTGGGAATCATATATAACAAGGCCAGGCACGCGACGCCCACTGCATTGCGGCTTCGCCTTAGTTCCGTAGCCGCGCATGCTGGCTGGCGTTATGTGGGCGTTCCCATAGAGAATCCATATGGCATTCAGTGAGTTCGAAGCAAAGAAAATTGAGCGGGCCGCTTCTGAATTTCTTGAAGACCGGAGGCCGCCAGTCGAGATCAGACCCAAGTTAGATCTCGACGTTCGAGTTTCCGGCCAAAGCGTGCAGATTGTCGAGATTCGCCCTCATTTCCGCGAGCTTTCCACGATCATTGAGTCGCCGGTGGCAAAAGCTACCTACATCAAGAAATCTCAACGCTGGAAAATCTACTGGATGCGCAGCGATCTGAAGTGGCATTCATACACGCCAGAACCTGAGTCACGGTCCATCGAGGAATTTTTTGCTATCGTGAATGCTGACGAGAATAGCTGTTTCTTCGGGTAGCACATAACCAGTGCGTCAAATACGTTCCGGGCCTAAAGGCCCTCCACCGGGCGGCTTTTGCTCCGCTTCGCTGCGCAAAAACCGCCGTTTACGCAGGCGTTAATCAGAAAGGGGATGTCAATTGACACGCATATTACTAATTTCGCTCCTTGCAGTTCTGGGTGGCTGTACAACAGTTCAGTACAACGGCTCTCCTTCAGCCATGAAAGATGTGGATTATCCTCCGGTGGGCAAAGAGGTTACGGCCTATGTCGGGGATCATATGGTTGAGAAGGGGGTGATTTACGAGGAGCAAGTACTTTACGTTAAGCAACGTGTAGATGGAGCGCTATACGACATTCCCAGTTATGAATATCCTCAGGTCGGGTTTGATGACAAACAAGACTTTTTCTCAGCCATAGGTGTGATTAGAGGGGCATTGTCTGATCCGATTGAAGCGTTAGCGGTAGGTAAGGCGGAAGGGAGCCAAGTCTGTGTCATTACGACTCTGGGTGGCAGTGCTTGTTACGACGCCGATTATGAGAGACGCGGTCGAGTAGCCGAAACCAAGAATAGCTTTCAGCAAACACTGATCTATAGTGGTCGCGTAGGAGACAAGATCAACATTGGATATCGGGAATTTAGCAACAACAGTGCTCGGCCCGCCTTTAATAATGAAGTGGAATACGATTTGAGTGAATCAAAGCGCATAGGTTACAAGGGGGCCCAAATCGAGGTCTTGGAGGCTGATAACAGCAGCATTACATACGAAGTTCTACGAAACTTTCCAGATTAACGAGGCCATCAAATACGTTCCGGCCTTCGGCCTCCACCGGACGCCCCTGTCGGGCCGCCGTTTATGGCTGGCGTTAAATTCAAGAACTTTTGGGACAACTAAGGATGGATTCAAGTCTTGCGTTGCGAGAAAACATCAAGAAGCTGATGGCCCTGAAAGGCTTCAGCCAGAAAACGTTGGCTAACAACTCGGGCGTAAGTCAGAAAACCATTAGCAATCTCGTAGCCAACAACGGGGTTCTGAAATCTCCGGCCGTTTCCACTGTGGAGTCAATTGCTTGCGGTCTTGGGGTGAACCCAGTTGAGCTCTTGAATTACGAAAGTACCGCCGTCTCCCCAACACAAGACGATCCATATCGCGACCTTTCGTGTTTAATCCGTGACTTTATGGCGGCGGATTCAGAAGGAAGAAAGGCTATTTTGCGGGTTGCCCGCAACGAAGCCATCCATGCAAAGCAAATTTAACAAGGGGCTATAGTACGCGGCCGATGGCTGCCGGACGCCCTTTAATTGCGGCTTCGCCTCCATTGCAAGATCACGGCGCGTGAGCCGGGCGTTATCTGAAGGTTCCGATATGGCAGAAATAGACGATGATGTGGAGAGGGTTCTTGCAAACGAACCTCATCTCACTCGTGCTGAGGCTATAAAAGTTGTTACCAAACATTTTGAAATTGCCCGAGCTAAAAAGCAGTGTAAGAAGAGGCAACGTGCCAGGAAAAAGGGAAAAAACAAACCATCCAAAAGCAGTATCCGGGCTGTATCTGGCGGAGCCGTTTCACCTCGTTGAGCTTGCAGATCTAACACATATGAGCCTTCTCGGATTCAATAGGCAATAGTCATTTTTTTGGCCGCGCTAGCGGCCAACCTAAACCCATGAGCGAGAACGCCTGCTTCGTCAGTCTCGCGGAGCTGTCAGGCACTTACAGCAAACACATATAGGGGCTCTCTTACGTGGCTTTAGGCCACAGCCTGACCGGTCGTTCCATCGGTAGGTCAGGGGCACCAGACATTCATCGGTTAACCGGTCACTGGCGCTATTCAAGCGTCGGGCTGCATGGCTCCAGTTAGTGTCAGGCTCAGAACCGGTGTAAGCGCACTGGCTCATGGTATTAAGGCACGCCCACGGGCTGGCTAATCAAGTCGCTCTGGCTTCAACATCGGTGACAGAAAACCGCTTGGGTATCGGGTACCAGTCAGCGGACTTGCAGTCTTCGGTGTCATCCTTTCTGATCCAGTTAGACGTCTTGCTCAGCCCGTGGCGTGACTAACCTTTCAGGAACCGTTGTTCATCGAACACCCTTTTGTCTTTGAGCATGAAGTACACCGCACGTCCCAGTTTGTGGGCCACAGCCGACAGAGCTTTGGGTTTGTTCATCCGCTTCTGAAGCTTTTCAACGTAGCGTTTGGCCTTGTCGTTGTTGCGAATAAACAACACGGCTGCTTCAGAGAACGCCCACTTCAAATGAGCATTGCCGATCTTGTTGCCCTGGGTGCCGTAGATCTTGCCGGCGGATTCGGCTTTGCATTTCACCAGGCGAGCGTAGGACGCGAACTTCTGAACGGATTCGAAGCGTTGAATATCGCCAACTTCGTAGAGAATGGTCAGCGCCAGAATGCGACCTACTCCGGGAATGGTCTTCAGCACGTTGAGTGACGCCGGGTCGTGTTGTTTGGCCTGCTGCTCCAGATGCCATTCAAGCTTTTTGAGTTCGTGCTGATAGCAATCGACGATCGCCAGATCCAGGTCGATGTTGCGTTGAACGTCTGGATCGCTAAAAGCAGCGGTGAGTTGTGACCGGCCGCCAGGGTTGTTGAGGTTGGCTTTGCTGGGTGGCAGATTGTACTGGCCCAGAGTATTCACCGCGTGGGCCTTGAGCATGGCCCCATGACGGACAATGCGAGTCCGGCGGCGCAACAGATCGCGGGTGGCCCGCATCTCCTTGGGATAGACGTAAGCCAGCGGGAAATTACCACCGCGCATGAGCATGGCGATCTTGAAGGAATCAATACGGTCGTTCTTGGTTTTGCCGCCATGGATCGCCTTCATGTAAAGCGCATGGCCCAGAATGAAGTTGATGCCGTGTTCTTCGCACAGGTCTGATATCCAGTACCAGCAGTGCATGCATTCGACACCCACGACGAGATCATCGCGAAAGGGTTCCAGCAGCGCCAGTAGCGGTTCCGGGCGGGCTTTGATTTCCTTGTGCAGCAACACCTCGCCTTGTTGGTCGATGATGCAGACATACAGGCTGCGGGCGTGCAGGTCGATTCCACAATAATGGCGGTGGGTGCTATGGTAAAAGTTCATTGAGTCTTCTCCCTTGTAGAGCTTGGTCGCCTTCCAGCTTAGCGGGCAACCGCTGGGCTGGGGAGAAGGCTCAATCAGTATCAAGCCGCTCAATGGTGACGCCGCAGGCGGCGCACATTAGCGGAGCGTTACATGCCTATGAAACTGTTAACTTGTATATTTCTATCAGCACTTTGCAGCGGCGTTTCCGCTGGGGAATGCCTAGAGTCGTCTTCCCGAAAGCACGAGGCCGTCACGATTACTCTAGATTCCGACCCAGCTTCCGGTATGTATCACGTTAGGGCGCCCCGGGAATTCGATGGCATGGAGCTAAAACTGCTGGTCTTGTCGGCTACGATGAAAGGTACAGAGGAAGGCAAGGAAATATCTCTGCCGCTTGCGATCAAAACCCGGGGAGAGCTTACCGGTAGTTATTTTCATATGCCTAGCAATTGGCTCAATGTGCGTGTCGCCGCCAACTACGGCGAGGGGTTGTGTACCGAGCTTGTGACAGAATTCAGCATGTAACAAGTGCGTCAAATACGTTCCGGGCCTGAAGGCCCTCCACCGGACGGCCTTTTCTCCGCTTCGCTACGCAAAGGCCGCTTATTTCAGCGTTAAATCAGTAGTGATATCGAAGCCGGGCGGTAAGCAAGGCGTCATCCGGTGACTAGCCTCCGCCGAGGCTGTGTTTGAGAGGCTATCGCTTGGTTTCTTTGATCAGCTTGTTGATTCGGTTAAGGAAATTGATGACTGGGATGAGCGCTCATCAGTGCCCTGTTGGCCGATAGGCGTTTCGTGCTTCTGCATGGACCGGCTTCTAACTTCTAAATACTGTCGAGGGAAATGATGTCTAAAGCCATTGTCGCAACTCTGTTGTTAGTCGTGTCGTTAGTATTGGCTGGCTGCGCGCTGAGTTATCACGAAGATCTTGTTTCTGGCCTGCAAGATATGGGCCCCAACCCCTATATCACTGAACCCGAACTACAAGACCTTGAGGGAAGAATTCGGACCATTGCTATGGCTGAATACTTACTTGGCGAGTCCTACGCTCTCACCTTCGGTCCTCGCAATGACGCCATCATCAGTAACTTCCAGGCTCGTTTTAACAAGCAGGAAATGATGGAGGCTATCAACCTTGTTCGTGCCGGTTATGGTCCGACAGTAGCGGCTCGTTACCCTCATGTCGATTCACAGACGGAATGTACTCTGGTGGATAGTGGCGCTTTTATAGTCAACCAGGATGCGGCTCCGGATCAGTTCGATTGGACCTTTATTAAAGGGCGATGTGTCGACGGGCTTGCTCACGGGGTTGGTAAAGCGGTCGATGAAAAACTTAACGCGCAATTTGTGGGCCGGTTCGAGCAGGGCGTAATGATTGAGGGGGTGTTTACCATGACACTGGAGGATGGTAGCCCAATTATCCAGCTTGGCGATGCTCCAGGCGAGGCCCGTATCGCCCGTCTTCTTACGACGGAGTTCCATGAAAACGGTTTTCAGTGGCATCGATACGGTGACTATAATGACCGGGCGCAGAGACACGGTTTTGGTATAAATATCTGGGGCCATAGCAACGCGATGATCGTCAAGTCCATTGGCGAATTCAAAAGCGGGCGACTGGACGGGTTTGGTGCCATACAGAGACCCAGACCGTGGGGGGGAGGTGAAGTATTGAATGTTTGGATCGGCCATTTTGTGGAGGGAAACCTGAATGGCGCGGGGGCATGGACGAATGGCATGACAGGTTTGACTGTTGGCTACTGGGAAGATGGCAAGCGCAACGGCAAGACATACGGAGAAAGTACGGCGCCTGACGATAACAATGAAGCCTATGTAGGAACTTATTTGGACGGCAAACGGGATGGCGCATTCAGGGTACGCAGACAGGCCATGTTGGGTGGAAAAACAGGTGAGTTCACGGAATTTTATGCCAATGGCCAATTGATCGATGATGGCATCGAAACGAGCGGAGGCGATGATTTCGGGAAGTTTGTAGCATTGGCTGCTGGTGCTGCGGTGGTCGGTACATCGGGAATTTCAGATACCTCCAAAGTCGATATTGGCAGTGCGTTTGCCGCCGATGTGTTGGCCGGAGGTGATGGCAAAAACATGAATGCAATGCAGCAGCAGGTGGCTCAGGGAGCAGGAAACGTCAATCAGACTGTTAACAGTGATGATGAAGGCGTTTTTCGATTAAGTTGCTATGCCCCCGGGAATTTCATTTGTGTCGACTATAAGCTTAACAGTCGCAGTAAAAGTGAGCAGTTCAAGGCGCAGTGCTCCCAAGGTGGCAATAAATTGATTGCCAGCTGTGACAGTTCGACCCGCCAGGCTATTTGTCGTCATCAGAGTGCGATAGGGGAAACGGATACCCATGACTACCTCTATGGTTCAGAGCCGGAGCAAGTGAAGGAGGCCTGCTTGTCAACCGGTGGACAGTTCAGAATGATTGAATAGCCGGCTCCAGTGAAACAGCGTTTTAGGCGAAAGAACTTTCTCGGGAATGCCACTGCTATCAAAGTGTGCTTTCGGTATTTGTTGGCAGATATCGTGGCTTACTTGGCTGCACGAATAGGCACAATCATCCAATGATGCAGGGCTCTATGAGAGCCACTGGGTTTAAATGTTTTTTCCATCCACGACAGGCGGTTTCCGCCGGGGATCATCGACAAAATTTACTAAGCTGAAAATGGTTAAGCTAGATGGGAGCATGTCACTCTGGATACCGCCACTTCGGTGGAAGACATGGATATCCCTGGTTTTCGGCTTCATCCATTGAAGGGTGGAGACAAAGGGCGGTGGTCGATTCGGGTTAATGGAAATTGGCGCATGACGTTCGAATTTCAGGACGGCAACGCCTACATTCTTGATTATGAGGATTATCACTGATGACTATGCATAATCCGCCGCATCCTGGTGAATTCATACGGGAGGTGTATCTGGAGCCTTTCGGTATCAGTTCCCGTCAGCTTGCGTCCAGCCTGGGGGTCTCGCCCTCCACATTGTCTCGACTGCTAAAAGGGGATAGTGGTATTAGCCCGGAAATGTCGCTTCGGCTATCCAAGGTTCTCGGGCGCACTCCTGAGAGCTGGTTGGCGATGCAGGACATGTATGACCTTTGGGTAGCCCGAAACACGGTCAACCTAGATGGAATCCATCCTCTGGACTTCGAAGCAGCTTAACCAATGGCTGTTGTGGGACGCGCCTACGCTGGCGATCCGGCACGCCGCGAAGCCAGGGCGTTATATTTCTTAAACCTCAATCAAGGAAGATCATGAGAGTATCGACTTTACCCCTAATCATTCTCTGTCTGTTCATGGGTTTTACCTTTTGGGTAATGGCCGGAGCAGAGCAGTCGCTTTTAGCTTTTGGCGTTCGGCTCATGTCCAGCCCGGACACAGCCCAGGTTGTTATTGATCTCTACATTCTCGCTGCTTTGGCCTGTGTCTGGATGTACCAGGATGGTAAAAGTCGTGGCAAAGGGCTGGGCTATCTCATCCCGTTTTTTATTCTGACAGCAGTGTTTGTGTCTGCCGGCCCGCTGCTATATTTGGTGCTGCGCGGTGGGCGCGGGCCTGAAGCCGAAGCCAGCAAAATATAATCAACCGCATCAGTACGCGGCCGATGGACGGCACCTGCATTTCTGCGTCGATATAGGTCCCCTTGCGGAACAGGTGCATGAGCTGCATCGTCGTTTCCACAGGACATCGTAGTCAGCATTGGCATTCTCATGCCGCTCCGCTCATCTAAGTAGCGAGAGCTGAATCAGTATGTTTGGTCATGTGAGCAATCTTCTCAAGCAACGCTTCTGGCGAGGCAGGCCGCGCTAACAGGTATCCTTGCAGGGTATTGCAGCCAAGCTGGGTCAATAGCTCTTGTTGTTCTGCTGTTTCAACACCTTCTGCGACAATCCTCATACCCAGTGTTTTGCCCAGAGCAATGATTGCCTGAATGATTGCTTCATCATCGTTGTCCTGGGCCAGTTCGGTAATAAAGCCGCGGTCGATCTTCAGCTCATTGGCAGGCAAACGTTTCAGATAGAGCAGGCTTGAATAGCCCGTACCAAAGTCATCAATGGAAATGGACACGCCAAGCGCAGACAGCTTGTTCAGCACTTTGAGGCTTGCCTCAGCATTACGCATGGCCGTCGTTTCGGTGATTTCTAGCACCAGGTTCGACGGGGCCAGGGAGTGTTTCTTCAGTGTATCGCGAACTACGTCCACCAGGCTGCTGTGTTCCAGTTGAACTGCGGAGAGGTTGATCGCCATGCTCCAGTCATGATGGCCCTGGTCTTGCCAGGCTTTCATTTGCCGGCAGGCCTCATCGATGACCCAGTTACCAATGGGCACGATCAGCCCCGAGCTTTCCGCCAACGGCAAGAAACGATCCGGTGGCAGGAAGCCATGATCCGGGCTTTGCCACCGCAGCAGCGCTTCGAATCCAGTCATGGGGCCATTTGGTGCAATAAATTTGGGCTGATAATGCAGAACCAGTTCGTTGCGGGTGACGGCATGCCGCAGATTTTGCTGCATCTGCATCTGTAGGTGCACATCGGCGTTCATGCCGTGCTCAAAAAAACAGTAGCCGTTGCGACCCTGCTTTTTGGCGTGGTACATCGCTGCGTCGGCATTCACCATCAGCTCATGTTCGGTTTTACCATCCTGGGGGTAAATTGCGATGCCGACGCTGGTGGAGATGTGAAGGGGGGTATTCGAGGCCTCGTAGGGTTGCTCGATGGAATCGATTAATCGTTGCGCAAATACGGCGGAACTTTCCGGTGAGCTTGGCTCCAGTAGAAGGACAAACTCGTCCCCCCCAAGCCTCGCGGCTGTATCTCCTTCACGTTTGTTGACGAGCAGGCGGTTCGCCACGTCCTTTAGTAACAGATCTCCGACATGGTGCCCGTGCATGTCGTTGATCGCTTTAAAACCGTCCAGGTCCAGAAACAGCACGGCGAATTCACTGTTGTTTCTCTCGGCCCGGTGTATCGCCTGTTCCAGCCGATCACCCAACAGAACACGATTTGGTATGCGGGTCAGGTTGTCTTGCAGGGCGAGCTTGATAAGTTCGTTATTGGCGTCATCGAGTGAGTTGGATAGGCGGCTTGTGCGCACATCCAGCATTGACACGATGAGTGCGATGGCGAACACCGACAGGCTGACAATGATGACCAGCACAGCCAGCCACTTTGTATCAATCCCGCTGTTGGCCGCGCCACAGAAGCTGTCGATCGGAAATTTGGAGGCAGCCATTCCCGTATAGTGCATGCCGATAATGGCGCATCCCATAACCAGGGCCGCGCCAATGCGGCTGAAGGTGGCGCGCTTGGTTTCTTCCCGCAGTCGAAAGGCCAGCCAGAGCGCTGCTGTGGACGCGACAATGGCGATAACGACGGATAGCCCAACCAGCCAGGGTACATAGAAAATATACGGATGCATGAGCAATGCTTCCATACCGATGTAGTGCATGCTGGCTACGCCCAGGCCCATCAGTAAACCGCCCGACACCAACCGGCCCCAGGGCAGCGTGTCCTGACAGACCAGGTAAAGGGCGAACGCAGAACAAGCAATGGCGATGACTAATGAAAGCAGGGTGAGGGGAACGTCGTAGCCTAGTTCGATGGGAAGGCGAAAGGCGAGCATGCCGATAAAGTGCATGGACCAGATGCCAAAGCCCATCGCGATGGAGCCGCCAATCAGCCACAGGACGGCTGGGCGACCGGATGCGCTGGTTACACGGCTGGCCATATTCAGGGCCGTATAGGACGCAAGGACGGCAATGATAATAGAGCAGGCGACCAAAACCTCGTTGTAACTGCTTTCCAGCATCAAATATTCCCTTAATGTAATCGCTGAATAAAGCGAACCACAGTCGCCTGGTGTTAAACCCTGCCTGCCAAGTGTTGATCTAAATATCTATTTTAATTTAGAAAGTTAGTTTCTAAATAGTGCCAAATTGTTATGTTTTATGTCGTGATGAAAGTGCTCTTAGTCCCATTGGGCCAATATTAAGTAGGCAGTAGAGTGGGTAGTTCTCTCCAATTCAGTCATTTCCTTTACATTTTTCAATAACGCTATTACCGACCATTTTTTAGGACAAATGGTTCTACGGGCATTTATTGAAATGACAGTGTGTCACGTCTAGTTTCGATTCAGGGGCTGAGCTTGATTATCGCCTGCGCCCCGATAACAACAATCAAGGAGGAATGCCTGTGAAAACCAGCATCATGAACCAACTGCTAGCTGTTCTTATTCTATTGGGTGTCACAGGGCCGGCAATGGCCGAACTGGGGGATTACGGTTTCTGGCGAACGCTGGGGAACCTTGTCAGTCCACCAGCAGCTGACAACCCCGTTACGGCGGCCCAGCGTCAGGGTGACTATCCGCTACTGGCTAACCCGGCGGGTTTCAACGATGGCTTTTCGCCGGGCAACTATTACGCCTGGCAAACCATTCTCCTGGCGCCTGAAACCGGTGCTGTCTGTGGTAACGGCTCTGAGTACAAATTCTTTGTGAACCGCGTGCCGAATACCAGTAATACCATTATCTATCTGGAGGGGGGCGGTGCCTGCTGGGACTATGAAAGTTGCTCGGGCCAGACGGGTATCCGGGGAGCTCGCAATCCGGATGGCATCCCGGATGACTATATGAGCCTGACGAACCCGAGCGCCAGCCTGGTCAGCCCGTTTGTGGTGCGCTTGAACCCACTGACATCGGTCAAGACCCAGAACTGGAACATGGTTTATATTCCGTACTGCACGGGCGATGTCTACTCCGGTGACAGGGTGGCCGTGTACGAGGACCCGGAGGGTGAAGCTGAGCCATTGATCTGGCATCACAATGGTCTTCGCAACACCCGCGCAGCCATTTCGTGGGTGAAGGATAATCTGCAGCGGCCGAAGCAGTTGCTAACGACCGGATGCAGTGCCGGCGGCCTGGGCAGTTTGACCAACTACCATCCGACCCGCCGTGATATGGAGCCGAACCGGGGGTACATGATCAACGATTCCGGGCCGGCCTTCAGTGCGCCAACAGGTTCGGACCCGGACACTTATCCGTCGGTGTTGCTGCAGTCGTTTATCCGTAACGCCTGGGGGCTGGACCAGCCCAACGGTCCGCTGGAATACCTCAGCGACGGGCTTCCACTGATGAACCTGAATGATCTCGGCTCATTGTATACGGCCCTTTCTGCAGAGCTGCCGAATGATCGGATGGGGCATACACACTTCTGGCAGGATCTGAATTACTCCTCATATTCCTATGAGCGTTTCTATCCGGAAATCGAAAATGCGCCGGATCAGGCTACCAAGGAGGCGTTGATCCACGAGCGCTGGTATACGGATACAGAACGCCTGAAGGGCACCCTGTCCAACCTGAATAATTTTGGGTACTACCTGCCATGGTTCCGCGATGTGAACGAGAGCCACTGCACCACCATCATTGAGTTTGCCAACTCAGACATTCAGGAAGCGGGACTGGAGCTGGACGACTTTGTGGCCAATGTGTTGAACGGAAGCGGTGCAGTCATGCAGGCCTCTGAAACCGATCAGCAGGCTGACTACAACAAGCCGTTCAATCCGCTCTATTGGGCACTTGATCAGCTTCTGTAGAACATTGGGTATCAGGCTCTTCGGAATCGGGGAACTTGCCGATAGGGATGGTGATGCGCTATTGAGGCGCATCGCCATTCTTGTTGGCAGCCACACGGGCTTCCAGCAATCGCTGACGTAAGTATTCGTTGCGGGTCAGTCCCGCAGGCACTTTGTCCATTGCCATCACCTCTTTCACGATTTGTTTCTCCTGCTGCTTATAGGCTTCAAACTCCGGCCTGGGTTTGGCCAGCCATTCTTCTTTGCGTGCCTGCGCAGCGGCATTCTGTCGGTCAATCAGGCCTTGCAGGGCCTGTTTTTGAGCGGCTTCGTCTTCGATCGTGAGTTTCGTCATGGCAATGCGGACCATCAGGCTCTCTGCTGCGCTGACCTGTCCCTTGCGTTGGTAGTCGGCCAGGCGCTGTTCCAGCATCGCTGCCTCCGCCGCGCGCTCTTCCGAAGACAGGCCATCGGCTTTCGCAAAGAAGGTGTGCAGTTCTTCCTCAAAGTCGAGCCGATTGGCCAGTTTCAGCGTTTCCGGGTTTTCCAGTAAAGCCTGTTGCTCGGCTGTGAGCCCGCTGCTCTGATTCTGGCTGGTCGATTGCGGCTCTTGAGTCAGTGCCTGGGTAGCTTGCGGGTTGCTGATGGATTTTGCGGTATCGACAGAGGGGGCCTTCTGGCTCAGCCAAAAAGAAACACTGGCCGTGAAGGCAACGATACCGATGGCAGATGCGAGAGCAATTCGTTTCATGGCAGTCCCCCTTGTTATTATGACCCTGATTCCAATTCAGGCTTGGCCTGGTCCAGTAAACGCGACAGGTAATCACTATATTAGCGCAAACCGCTGTAGGCGTAGCTAACGTTCCCAAGCACTGGGGAGTTGATCTCCCCATACGGGCCTTAATCTGTCTGCTACAGTGGCAGCGCACTTACATCCATTGTTGGTCCCAGGAGAAAAGCCTCATGAAGCCAACCCTATGCGTTTTCGTCGTTCTGACTGTATTCAGCCTAAATAGCTGGTCCCAGGAGGTCGATTACGATAAGCGCAACCTGCACATCTTTTGCGCCTCACATCTGAAGATGCTCAGCGGCACACTTGATGAAGGAGGCGATGAATATAAGGCACTGATGTTTATGTCCGGTGTTCACCGGGACGAGGCAACCGGGATGGGTGCCACGGAAAAGCACTTCGGCGACGTGACCACCTATCTGAAAAAAGTACGCAACACCAGCAAACCCAAGTGGAGTAGCCTGACGTCTCGAAGCAAGGAGCTGTGTTTTCCCCAGTCCTGACGACAGGGTTGGCCAACGGGATCTATAGTGAAGGGCATGAATGTCTGAAATCTGGCTCGCATGGAGGTCATCCGATGACGAAACAGACGAAGAATCAACCGCGCAATGTTGCCACGAAGCTGATCGAGTCACACCTGGTGTCGGGAACGATGAAGGCCGGCGAGGAAATCGGGCTGAACATCGATCAAACGCTGACCCAGGATGCAACCGGTACCCTGGTTATGCTCGAGCTGGAGGCCATGGGGCTTGGCCAGGTCAAAACTGAATTGTCCGCGCAGTACGTTGACCACAACCTGCTGCAGACCGACAACCGCAACCCTGACGATCACCTGTTTCTGCGCAGTGCCTGCGAGCGGTTCGGCCTGTGGTTCAGCCCGGCCGGGTCCGGCGTCAGCCATCCGGTGCACATGGAACGCTTTGGGAAACCTGGCAAGACCCTTCTTGGCTCCGACAGCCATACCTGCGCTGCCGGTTCGCTGGGAATGCTGGCAATGGGGGCTGGCGGTCTGGCTGTCGCCATGGCTATGTGTGGAGAGCCGTTTTATCTCAACATGCCCAAGGTCATGGGCGTGAAGCTGACCGGGAAATTGCCGGATTGGGTGAGCGCCAAGGATGTCATCCTAGAAATGCTTCGCCGCCACGGGGTGAAGGGCGGTGCCGGGAACATTATCGAGTATTACGGGCCAGGCCTGAAAGGGCTGTCCGCGATGGACCGCCATGTGATCGCGAACATGGGGCAGGAGATGGGACACACCGCTACGGTGTTCCCGGCGGACGATGCGGTGCGGGATTTTCTCAGGCAGCAACAGCGGGCAGACGATTTCCAGAGGCAGGAAGCCGACCGCGGTGCCACCTACGACCTGCATGACGAGATTGATCTGGGAAAACTGGAGCCGTTGATTGCACTCCCCAGCAGTCCAGGGAAGGTGTTTCCGGTGAGGGAAGTGGCTGGCGAGCCAATCTACCAGGCCTATATTGGGTCCTCTGCGAATCCTGGCCTGAGGGATTTTGCAGTTCCTGCGATGATGGTCAAAGGCCGCCAGGTTCGCGAGGGAGTATCTTTCGATATCAACCCCACATCGCGTCAGGTTCTGGAAAACCTGGTTGAACTGGGTCATCTTACCGATCTGCTCAGCGCTGGGGCGCGCCTGCATCAGACCGGCTGCAATGGCTGCATTGGCATGGGGCAGGCGCCGGCAACGGATCAGATCAGCCTGCGCACTGTTCCGCGGAATTTTGCCGGCCGTTCGGGTACCTCTGAAGACAAGGTCTGTCTGTGTAGCCCCGAAACAGCCACGGCCTCTGCCTTGACCGGCGTGATTACTGACCCACGTGATCTCGACATGAACTATCCTGTGTTCGACGAGCGCAGCACCTTTTATGTCGATGATCGCAATATCCGCCCGCCGGCGAAACACCCGGAACTGACCGTGGTGGAGAAGGGGCCAAACATCAGCACCCTGCCGACATTTGAGGCGCTGCCTGACTCGTTGAAGGCGCCGGTTCTGCTCAAGGTTGGTGACGATGTTTCCACCGACGACATCCTGCCTGCCGGCTCCCGGATACTGCCGTTTCGCAGTAACATTCCTGCCATCAGTGAGTTTACTTATATCCGGCTGGACCCGACCTATCCGGAACGGGCAAAACAGCATCAGGACACGGGCTCTCTGATCGTTGGCGGTGACAACTACGGCCAGGGGTCAAGCCGTGAACATGCGGCGCTGGCTCCCCGTTATCTGGGCGTGCGAGCAGTGATTGCCAAGAGTTACTCGCGCATACACTGGCAGAACCTGTCGAGCTTTGGTGTGTTGCCTTTGAGCTTTGTCACTCCGGAGAACTTCGATAGTATCGAGCAGGGCGATGAATTATCGATTGAGGGGCTGGTTGAAGCATTAAAAGCCGGGGACAGCATTGTTGCGAAAAACACCCGTAACGGCGAACGTTATGAACTGACGCATGAACTCAGCGAGCGTCAGGTCCGTATGGTTATAGAAGGCGGACTGCTGAACATGATGCGCCAGGAACTGGCCGCGTGAGGCCTTGTTACCAATAGATCCACTAAATTGAGGAAGAATGAATGACCGATGATACCTACACGCCCCCGAGAGTCTGGAAATGGGATGCCGAGAGCGGCGGAGCCTTCTCACAGATCAATCGCCCGATTGCCGGCCCCACTCATGAGAAAGAGTTACCGGTAGGGGAGCACCCGTTTCAGGTCTATTCACTGGCGACCCCGAATGGCGTGAAGGCCACGATCATGTTTGAGGAACTGTTGGCCAAGGGCATCAAGGAAGCGGAATACGATGCCTGGCTGATCCGCATCACCGAGGGTGAGCAGTTTGGCAGTGGTTTCGTGAACGCGAACCCGAACTCCAAGATCCCGGCAATGATGGACCACACCCACAAGCCGGCCGTCCGCGTGTTTGAGTCCGGCTCCATCCTGCTTTACCTCGCTGAGAAGTTTGGCGAGTTCCTGCCGACGGACATTGTGGCGCGCACGGAAACCATGAACTGGTTGTTCTGGCAAATGGGCAGCGCGCCGTTCCTGGGCGGTGGGTTTGGGCATTTCTACGCCTACGCACCGGAAAAATACGAGTACCCGATCAACCGCTACACCATGGAAGTGAAGCGCCAGCTGGATGTGCTGGATCGGCAACTGGCCGATAATCGCTACATTGCGGGTGACGAATACACCATCGCAGATATGGCGATCTGGCCCTGGTATGGCGCACTGGTGAAAAACAAGGTGTACGAAGCGGCGGAATTCCTGGAAGCGCATACCTACAAGAACGTGGTGCGTTGGGCCGATGACATCGCAGAACGCCCGGCGGTGAAGCGGGGGTTGATGGTAAACCGCACCTGGGGCGAGGAGAGCAGGCAGTTGCATGAGCGGCACGATGCCAGTGACTTCGAGTTGCGCACCCAGGACAAGCTGGAGCCTTCCGGAGAGAAGTAATGGCAGCATCGGTTGGCTGGGGCAGGGTGGTGCTGGCGTTCATCGTCGCGTTGATTGTGGGCTCGGTGCTGGGCAGCCTTGTGCAAACCCAGTTCAATCTCCAGGCGCTGGAAGGCCTGGGGGTTGAAATCAGTATGGCGACCCGTTTGCAAACCACAGCCCAGGATCTGCTGAACTTTGCTCCTTTGTACGCCATCCTCTTCGGGCTCAGTTTTCTGTTCTCCCAGGTTGCCGCGTCTCTTGTGGCTCGGCTGGCTGGTCCTTCAGGCCGTTTGTGGTTGTGCCCGCTTGCCGCGGCGATCGCGCTGTGGGCGACTTTTCGGATTGTGGATGCATTGGCGCCCATGCCTACGTTGATCGCTGCCACACGGGATATGGGTGGACTGTTGGCCATGCTGGTAACGGCTGCTCTCTCTGGTTTGTTGTTTGCCGTTCTGGTTTCTCGTTTGCCCCGCAAAAATGGCAAAGCCTCGGCAGCGCCTGTTGCGATGTTGCTGATGGTTGCCGGGCTGACGCTGCCTGAATCTGATGCCGTAGCGGATGATGCGCCAGGCTATGCGATTGAAGCCGTGGCCAGTGGCCTCGAGCACCCCTGGTCACTGGCGTTCCTGCCCGATGGGCGAATGCTGGTTACCGAAAGGCCGGGACGGTTGCGAATGCTGACGGCCAACGGCGACCTGATGCCGGAACCGCTGGATGGTGTGCCGGAGGTTTTCGCATCCGGCCAGGCAGGGCTGTTTGATGTGCTTCCCGCCAGGGACTTCGAGGAGAGCCGACAGATTTACCTGAGTTATGCCTGTGGCACCATGGATGCCAATCACACCTGCTTGGCCAGGGGGCAACTGGGAGAGCAGGGCCTGGAGAATGTGAGCGAACTATTCCGGGTACAACCGGCCAAGAAGGGCAGCGCTCATTATGGAGGGCGGATGGTATGGCTGCCGGATGATACGCTGGTGTTAACCCTCGGAGACGGTTTCGACTACCGCGAGCAGGCCCAGCGCCGTCAAAACCACATTGGCAGTATTGTGCGCCTTAACCCGGATGGCAGCGTGCCGGACGACAACCCTTTTGCAGGGCACGACACCCACCAGGGTGAAATCTACAGCTATGGTCATCGCAATGTGCAGGGGCTGGCCTACGACAGCGAACAGGGCCGGCTGATTGCTCATGAACACGGGCCCCGGGGTGGTGATGAGATCAACGTTATTCGCCCGGGCGCCAACTACGGTTGGCCGGTCACCACCCATGGGCTGGACTATACCGGCGCGCGGGTAACCCCGTTCGAGGAGCGTGAGGGCGTTGAGGCGCCGCTGCTGCATTGGACGCCATCCATCGCTCCTTCGGGCATGACCGTTTACACCGGCGATCTGTTTCCTCAGTGGCAGGGTGATCTGCTGGTTGGCGGGCTGGTGACCCGGCAGGTGCATCGTGTCCGGTTGGCGGACGGCGAAGCAACGGAAGTGGAAACCCTGTTCGGTGAGCTGGGCGAACGCATCAGGGCCGTCGTAACGGGCCCTGACGGTTCGGTTTATCTGTTAACGGATAATGCTGACGGACGTGTTTTGAAAGTTACACCAGACTAGAGCGAGTGTCTGGGCCTGGCTCAAAAGCGCCCTAGCGTGGCCGGCGATCACCTTCCATGATCTTGGCCACAAACACCGCTTTACCGTACTCCTCGAACGACCATTTCATGGTGTCTGAGAGCACGCGCATTACCTCGTCGTACTCACCGAACATTTCGGTGCTCATGCGGCCCGGAAAGATCTCCAGCCCTGTTTTTTCAAGCCGCTCGATAACGGCACGAATGGGCGGCTTGTAGTCATCGGTGAGTGGGTAGCAGCTCAGTTGAACGGATAAAAACATAATGCCTCCCGGGGCTGTGTGCCCCTCAATAGCCCATGGCTGAAGATGTGCTGCGGCGCGGGTCTGCACCGCCGTAGAGGGTTCCTTCAGTATCGATCAGTATGCTCTGGATGGCGCCCATGGCACTTTTTGTCACCACCTTGTGCCCCTTTTCCTCCAGCAGCCTCACGGTATCCGGGCTGATGCCCTGTTCAATGCGGATCTCGTCTGGCAACCATTGGTGGTGAATCCTTGGGGCACTCACCGCAGACTGAATGTTCATGCCATGATCAATCACATTCAGCAGCACCTGCAAGGTTGTCGTGATAATTCGGGACCCGCCGGGGCTTCCCGTAACCAGATAGTTGCGACCATCGCGCCTGACAATGGTCGGCGACATGGAGCTCAGCATACGCTTGCCGGGTTCCACCTTATTGGCTTCGCCACCAATCAGTCCATAGGCGTTGGGTTCGCCGGGTTTGGCACTGAAGTCGTCCATTTCGTTGTTCAAAAGGAACCCCGCCCCGTCAACGGTGATGCCGGACCCGTAGCTGAAATTAATGGTGTAAGTATTGGAAACTGCGTTGCCCCAGCGGTCGACAACGGAGAAGTGGGTGGTTTCCGGGCTTTCATAGGCCCCGGGGTTGCCGGCACTGATCTCGGTCGAAGGCCTGGCTTTGGCCGGATCAATGGTTTTACGCAACGCTTCGGCATAGGCCTTGCTGGTCAGGCCCTTTAGCGGCACCTCCACAAAGTCAGTATCTCCGAGGTATTCCGCGCGGTCGGCATAGGCGAGCTTCATGGCTTCGGCCATGTGGTGAATACCGGCGGTGGAGTTATGACCGAACTCGGCCAGCGGGTAGCCTTCAAGAATGTTCAGAATCTGCACAATGTGAGTGCCACCAGAGGAGGGCGGTGACATGGAATAGATATCATGTCCGCGGTAGGTGCCATGAACCGGCTGGCGGATTCTGGGGCGGTAGTTCTTCAGGTCCTGAAGTGTAATCAGGCCGTCGTGGCGTTCCATTTCCTGGACGATGAGTTGCGCGGTTTCGCCCTGATAGAAGCCATCGACGCCTTGATCGGCAATACGCTGAAGGGTGTCGGCAAGCTCCGGTTGCCGAAATCGCTCGCCTGGTTGCCACGGAGAACCGTCCTCTTTATAGAAGGTTGCGAGAGTTGCCGGCCAGCGCTGCAGTCGTTCCCGCGCCTGTTCCAGGCCCTCGGTGAAGCGTGCGGGTACAATAAAGCCTTCCCGCGCGAGCTTGATCGCCGGGGCCAGGGCCTGTTCCAGCGACAGCGTGCCGTGGCGTTCAAGGGCCATCGCAAGGCCGGCGACGGTGCCGGGCACACCGGATGCCTTGTGGGTGAAGCGGCTGCGATTCTCGACCACGTTACCATCGTCGTCCTGGAACATGGTTTCGGTGGCAGCGGCCGGTGCTTTCTCCCGATAGTCGATGGCCTCAACCGCTTCGCCGTTGCCCGGAGCGTAGAGCATAAACCCGCCGCCGCCGATGTTGCCCGAGCGCGGCTGGGTGACCGCCAGGGCGAATCCCGCCGTAACGGCAGCATCCATCGCATTGCCGCCATTCTTCAGCACGTTCAATGCGACTTCCGTTGCCAGGGTGTGGCTGGTGGCCACCATGCCGTTCCTGGCCTGTACCGGGTGGTGGCGCTCTCCTTCCAGAATGGCCTCTGCGGTCACCGGCTGTAGAGGTAGCAGCAGCGCCAGGGCGATCATCATTCTCGCGGCCAGTGAGCGGCTCGCGACGGCTTTTCGGGTACGTACCTGTAGGGGGTGTCTATCCATGTTTCTGTGCCTCGTTTCTGGTGCTCAGATAAGCTATCATAGCCGGTCATTTTTAAGGGTGTGAAATTGCGCGCCCGTGATCCCGGATCAGATTAAGGAAAGGCTTCCATGGAGCATACCTATCGTCTTGTGATTTCCTGCCCGGATCGGGTGGGGATTGTTGCCAAGGTCAGTAACTTTCTGTCGACCTACAATGGCTGGATTACAGAGGCGAGCCACCACTCCGACACCCAGACCGGGTGGTTCTTCATGCGGCATGAGATCAAGGCTAGCTCGATCCCTTTCGGCCTGGACCAGTTCCGCACGGCCTTTGAGCCGATTGCCCGCGAGTTCAATATGAACTGGCACATTGCTGATTCGGCCCAGCCCAAGAAAGTGATCCTGATGTGCAGCAAGGAATCCCATTGCGTGGCGGATCTGCTCCATCGCTGGCACAGCCGCGAGATCAATGCCGAAATCGTGGCGGTTATTTCCAATCATGAAGACCTCCGGCGCATGGTGGAGTGGCATGAGATACCCTATCACCATATTCCGGTGAACCAGAACAACCGCGACGAGGCTTTCGGTGAAGTGGATGGCCTGATAGAAGGCTATGAAGCCGATGTAGTGGTGCTTGCCCGGTATATGCAAATCCTGCCCGGCAGTCTGTGCGAGAAGTACCCGGGCAAGGTGATCAACATTCATCACAGCTTCCTGCCGTCGTTTGCGGGTGCCCGCCCATACCATCAGGCCTACAGCCGGGGTGTGAAGCTGATTGGCGCCACCTGCCACTACGTGACCCAGGATCTGGACGAAGGCCCCATCATCGAGCAGGACGTGGTCCGCATCAGCCACAGCGATTCCATTGAAGACATGGTTCGGCTGGGCAAGGATGTGGAGAAAAACGTGCTGTCACGGGGCTTGCGGGCACACATTGAAGACCGTGTGATTACCTACGAAAACAAGACTGTGGTTTTTGACTGACGGCCACCGCCATATCCCCCGCTAAGGGGTTGAATGTGGTAGTATTGGCCGCTTGTTAAAGAATAACTATGGGGCGCTCTGAACGGCCCTGAAACGACTTCCAGCAAATGCAAAGGAACCTTTCTCGATGGGTGAGTTAGCCAAAGAGATCCTGCCGGTAAATATTGAAGACGAGCTCAAACAGTCCTATCTCGATTACGCCATGAGCGTCATCGTGGGGCGGGCACTTCCAGACGTGCGCGACGGCCTCAAGCCGGTGCATCGCCGCGTACTGTTCGCCATGTCCGAACTCAACAACGACTGGAACAAGGCCTACAAGAAATCCGCCCGTGTGGTGGGTGACGTCATCGGTAAGTATCACCCCCATGGTGACTCGGCCGTTTACGACACCATTGTTCGTATGGCCCAGCCGTTTTCCCTGCGCTACCCGCTGGTGGATGGTCAGGGTAACTTTGGTTCCATCGACGGCGACAACGCGGCTGCCATGCGTTACACCGAGATCCGCATGGAGAAGATTGCCCACTCCCTGCTGGCGGATCTGGACAAGGAAACTGTGGATTTCGTGGCCAACTATGATGGCACCGAACAGATTCCGGACGTACTGCCCACCCGGATTCCCAACCTGCTGGTAAACGGTTCCTCAGGCATTGCCGTGGGTATGGCCACCAATATTCCGCCCCATAACCTGACGGAAATTGTGAACGGCTGCCTGGCATTGATTGATGATCCGGATATGACTATCGACGACCTGATGGAGCATATTCCGGGGCCGGACTTCCCCACCCAGGGCATCATTAATGGTCGCGCCGGCATTGTTGAGGCCTACCGCACCGGCCGTGGGCGCATCTACATCCGTGCCCGCCATGAAATCGAGCACGACAAGAAAACCAACCGCGACGCCATCATTATTACCGAGCTGCCGTACCAGCTGAACAAAGCGCGGCTGATCGAGAAAATTGCAGAGCTGGTAAAAGAGAAGCGACTGGAAGGCATCTCCGAGCTGCGGGATGAGTCCAACAAGGAAGGTATCCGGGTAGTGATTGAACTGCGTCGCGGTGAAAACCCGGATGTGGTTATTAATAACCTCTTTGCCCACACTCAGTTGCAGACGGTTTTCGGCATCAACATGGTCGCCCTGATCAACGGCGAGCCGAAAATCCTCAACCTCAAGGAAATGCTGGACGCATTTGTCCGGCATCGCCGCGAAGTGGTTACCCGCCGTACCATTTACGAACTGCGTAAGGCCCGCGAACGTGGCCATATCCTGGAAGGCCTCACGGTTGCTCTGGCGAACATCGATGAAATCATCGCGCTGATCAAGGCGTCTCCGGCTGCGGCCGAGGCGAAAGAGAAGCTGATGGCTCAGGGCTGGGCACCGGGTGACGTTCTGGCGATGCTTGAGCGGGCGGGCGAAGACGCATGCCGCCCCGATGATCTGCCGGAGATCTTTGGCCTGCGCAACGGCCTTTATCACCTGTCGCCAGAACAGGCTCAGGCGATCCTGGACCTGCGCCTGCACCGCCTGACCGGTCTTGAGACCGAAAAGCTCCAGAATGAGTACAAGGACATTCTCGAGAAGATTGCCGACCTGCTGGAAATTCTGGGTGATCCGGACCGCCTGATGCAGGTTATCCGTGAAGAACTGGAAGCGGTGGTGACCGAGTTTGGCGATACCCGTCTGACCGAAATCACCAGCTCCAAGCGTGACCTGACCATCGCCGATCTGATCGACGAGGAAGATCTGGTGGTCACCATCTCTCACGGTGGTTATGCCAAGACTCAGGCCGTCGAAGATTATCAGGCCCAGCGCCGTGGTGGTCGCGGCAAGGCCGCTACGTCCATGAAAGACGAAGATTTCGTCGAGAAACTGCTGGTAGCGAACTCCCACGACACCATTCTGTGCTTCTCCAACCGGGGCAAGGTGTACTGGTTGCGGGTGTTCGAGATTCCCCGGGCCAGCCGCGCGTCCCGCGGTCGTCCGATGGTCAACATCCTGCCGTTGGAAGAAGGGGAGCGTATTACCACCTTCCTGCCGGTTCGTGACTATCCGGAAGACCAGTACGTGCTGATGGCCACTTCGGCGGGTGTGGTCAAGAAAACGCCGTTGCCGAATTTCTCCCGTCCGCGCAGCAATGGTCTGATTGCTCTGTCGCTTGACGAGGGTGACACCCTGATTGGTACGGCCATCACCAAGGGTGATGCGGAAGTCATGCTGTTCTCCTCGGCGGGCAAGGCCGTTCGCTTCAACGAGGAAGCGGTACGTCCGATGAGTCGTACGGCTCGTGGTGTGCGTGGCATTAGAATGCCGGAAGGGCATCATGTTGTGTCACTGATCATTCCGCAGGAAAACGCGGTTCTGCTGACGGCCAGTGAGAACGGCTACGGTAAGCGCACCACCTTCGACGAGTTCCCGACCTACAGCCGGGGCAGCCAGGGCGTTATCGCCATGCAGTGTTCCGAGCGTAACGGCAACCTGGTCACGGCGTTGCAGCTGTTTGAAGGCGACGAAATGATGCTGATCTCGGACAAAGGCACGCTTGTGCGTACCCGCACCGACGAAGTATCGGTTCTGAGCCGGAACACCCAGGGTGTTCGCCTGATCAAACTGAGCCAGGAAGACGAACGCCTCGTGGGTGTTGAGCGTATTGCCGAAACCGATGCCGAAGAGGTCGACGGTGAGGAAGGAAGTGATGAGCAGGGCGTATAATTTTTGTGCAGGCCCGGCAACCTTGCCGGAGCCTGTTTTGCGACAGGCACGGGAAGAGATGCTGGATTGGCGCGGCACCGGCATGTCCGTGATGGAGATGAGCCATCGCAGTGACGAGTTCGTGGAAATCGCCGAAACTGCCGAGAAAGACCTTCGGGAATTGGCCGGCGTTTCAGATGATTACGCCGTACTCTTCATGCAGGGTGGTGCGTCCAGCCAGTTCTCGACCATTCCACTGAACCTGTTGGGCGACAAGACGTCTGCGGACTACGTGAACACGGGTATCTGGTCGAAGAAAGCCATCGCCGAGGCCAGCCGTTATGGTCAGGTTAATGTCGTGGCAAGCAGCGAATCGAGTGGCTTTGCCAGCATTCCCGATCAGGATAGCTGGACTACGAGCACCGATGCGGCTTACCTGCATTACACGCCTAATGAAACCATCGGCGGATTGGAGTTCGACTTCGTGCCGGAGAGCGGTTCCGTGCCGTTGGTGGCGGATATGTCATCCACCATGCTGTCACGCCCGCTGGACATCTCGAAATTTGGCCTGATCTACGCCGGGGCCCAGAAGAACATCGGTCCATCCGGCCTGGTGGTCGTGATCATTCGCAAGGATCTGTTGGGCAAGGCGCTCAAGATCACGCCGACGATGATGAACTATCAGGTCATTGCGGATAATGACTCCATGTACAACACGCCGGCGACATACTCCTGGTACCTCGCAGGCCTGGTATTCAAATGGCTGAAAGAGCAGGGCGGTGTTACGGCTATGGGTGAGGTCAATCGTCGTAAAGCCTGCAAACTGTATGGTTTTATTGATGAGAACGACTTCTACGCCAACCCGATATCCCCGCGCTTCCGATCCTGGATGAATATACCGTTCACCCTTGCAGATGACGCGCTCAACAGTGCTTTCCTGAAAGGTGCGAATGAGAGAGGGTTGCTGAACCTCAAGGGCCATCGCTCCGTGGGTGGCATGCGGGCTAGCGTCTACAACGCCATGCCAGAAGCCGGTGTCGATGCGTTGATTGATTACATGACCGTGTTTGCGAAGGAGCGGGGCTGATCATGAGTGATGAGCAGGCCCGTCTCGGGCAGTTGAGGGTCGATATTGATCGCCTGGATCAGGAAATCATGGACCTGATCAGCAAGCGCGCGGAATGCGCCCAGGAAGTGGCTCGCGTGAAGATGGAAGCCAACCCGGGTGAGGATGTATTCTTCTACCGTCCGGAACGTGAAGCCCAGGTTTTGAGGCGTATAAAGGAGAGCAATCCCGGCCCGCTGTCCGGCGAGGAGATGGCCCGACTGTTCCGGGAGATCATGTCCGCGTGCCTGGCACTGGAAAAGCCGATGCACATCGCTTTCCTCGGGCCGATTGGCACCTTTACCCAGGCGGCGGCGCTCAAGCATTTTGGGCACTCCGTGGTCAGCGTGCCTTTGCCCGCCATCGATGCAGTGTTCCGTGAAGTGGAATCCGGCGCGGCCCACTATGGTGTGGTCCCGGTGGAAAATTCCACGGAAGGCATGATCAACCATACCCTTGATATGTTCATGTCCTCTCCGCTGAAGATCTGCGGCGAAGTGCAGTTGCGGATACATCACCACCTGATGGTGTCGCCAAAGCACCAGGGGCAGGACATTGTCCGCATTTATTCCCATCAGCAGTCGTTCGCCCAGTGCCGGCAGTGGCTGGATACCCATCGTTACGGTATCGAGCGGGTCACGGTCAGTAGTAATGCCGAAGCCGCGAGGCGGGCAGCGGAAGAGCCGGGCACGGCCGCGATCGCAGGCGACATGGCGGCGGAGCTTTACGGCCTGGAAATGCTGGCGACCAGTATCGAAGACCGTCCGGACAACACCACCCGTTTCCTGATCATCGGTCGTGAGGAAGTGCCGGCCAGTGGTAACGATAAGTCGTCCATTCTGGTGTCCATGCGCAACAAGCCTGGCGCGTTGTATCAATTGCTTGAGCCGTTCCACAAACATGGTCTGAGCCTGACCCGTATCGAAACCCGCCCATCGCCCAGCGGTACCTGGGCCTACGTGTTCTACATCGATTTTGAGGGCCATGTGGAAGATGCGCAGGTCAGCAAGGTGCTGTCAGAGATCGATGAAGAGGCGGTCGAGTTGAAGCGCCTGGGGTCCTATCCTATTGGGGTCCTGTGACAGAAACGCAAATGACTGAGGAAGGTCGAAATGTCGATTGATTACCAAAGTCTGGCGGTCAAAGGCGTGCAGGCGCTATCCCCCTACCAGCCGGGCAAGCCCATTGATGAGCTGGCCAGGGAGTTGGGCCTGAAGCCCGACAACATCATCAAGCTGGCCAGCAACGAAAACCCTCTTGGGCCCAGCCCAAAGGCGCTGGCGGCGGTGAAGGGAGCCCTGGACGAGCTCTGTCGCTATCCCGATGGCAATGGGTTTGATCTCAAGCAGGCATTGTCGGCCCGATACGGCGTGGCGCCCGCTCAGATTACCCTTGGCAACGGTTCCAACGATGTCCTGGAGGTGATCACACGGTGCTTTGCAGATGCCTCTTCGGAAGTCGTGTTTTCCCAATATGCTTTTGCGGTATACCCGCTTGTTACCCAGGCGATCGGCGCCAAAGGTGTGTCGGTGCCCGCCAGGGACTATGGCCATGACCTCGACGCCATGGTGGAGGCGATAACAGATCGCACCGCGCTGGTGTTTGTGGCCAACCCCAACAACCCCACGGGCACGGTTCATGGCGCTGAGGCGATCGAGTCGTTTCTGGCCCGTATTCCCCCCAGGGTTCTGGTGGTTCTGGATGAAGCCTACTGTGAATACCTTCAGGGGGAGGGCTATGTGGATGGCCTGTCGTTGCTCAAGCGCTATCCGAACCTGATCGTTACCAGGACATTCTCCAAGGCTTGGGGGTTGGCATCGCTGCGAGCTGGCTACAGTGTTAGCTCGCCGGACATTGCCAATGTTCTCAATCGTGTACGTCAGCCTTTTAATGTAGATTCTCTGGCTCTGGTAGCGGCGACGGCTGTACTGGACGATGAAGATTACCTGCGGCGCTCCTGCGAAGTGAATGCAGCCGGGATGAAACAGCTCGAGTCCGCTTTTAACGAAATGGGTCTGGAATACATTCCGTCCGCCGGCAACTTTATTGCTGTGGATGTGGGCGATCAGGCGGCTGACATCAATCAGTCACTACTGGAGCAGGGTGTGATTGTCAGGCCGATTGGTGGCTACGGCCTACCCAGGCATCTGCGGGTGTCGATTGGCTTGCCCGAAGAAAATGTACGGTTTATCGAAGCTTTGGCCCGTGCACTGGATACGTCCAGCGGACGGGGAGAGTAACGTGTCCGAGATTCAGCCACTGTTCCAGCGTGTTGCTGTTATTGGTCTTGGGCTGATTGGTGGTTCTCTGGCCAAAGCGATCCGCGACAATGGCCTCGCGGTTACCGTTGTGGGCGCTGACAAGCGCGCGGACGAATTGGCGCTTGGCACGGAATTAGGCGTTATTGATGAAGCTGCCGGGTCGGTTGCTGAGGCTGTGGCCGGCAGCGACCTTGTGGTGCTGGCGGTACCGGTTAAGGCAACGCGGGCAGTGCTGGCGGAAATCAGGCCCCATCTTGGCGAAAACGCCGTGTTGACGGACGTCGGCAGCACCAAGTCGAGTTTCGTCAACGATGTGCGAGAGGTGTTTGGCGACCTGCCCGCGAAAGTGATACCCGGCCACCCCATCGCCGGTTCCGAAAAAAGCGGCATCCGCGCGGCCAACCCTGAGTTGTTTTCCAATCACAAGGTCATACTCACGCCGGCGGAGAACGTTGGTCAGCCCGACCTGGAGAAGCTCAGGGCATTGTGGGAAGGCTGTGGTGCGACGGTTCTGACCATGTCTGTGGCCTATCACGACGAGGTGCTGGCGGCCACCAGTCATCTTCCTCATCTTATCGCTTTCTCACTGGTGGATACCCTGGCAGGCGAGGACGAAAATCTGGATATTTTCCGCTACGCAGCGGGCGGTTTCCGGGACTTCACCCGAATTGCAGCCAGCGACCCGGTGATGTGGCACGATATCTTTCTTTCCAACCGGGATGCGGTGTTGCGGGTCATTGATCATTTTACCCACGATCTGGATCAGCTCCGTACCGCCATCGCCGATCAGGACAGTGCAACTCTGTTGCGGGTTTTCAGTCGCGCCAAGGCGGCGCGGGAACATTTTTCCAAGATGCTTTCAGGACAGGCTTACGTGACAAACAACAGTCAGAAACAGGTAACGTTCCGTCTTCAACCCGGCGGCCGGATTTCCGGCGAGATACGCGTGCCGGGCGACAAATCCATTTCCCACCGATCCATCATGCTGGGTGCTCTTGCCGACGGTATCACGGAAGTGAAAGGCTTCCTTGAAGGCGAGGATAGCCTGGCAACCTTGCAGGCGTTCCGCGACATGGGGGTGACCATAGAAGGGCCGGACGCGGGGTTTGTCCGCATTCACGGCGTCGGTATCAATGGTCTCCAGGCGCCGCGCGGCCCTTTGTACCTGGGCAATTCCGGTACTGCCATGCGCCTGTTCTCGGGCTTGCTGGCCGCGCAGCCGTTTGACTCCGAGCTCACCGGCGACGAAAGCCTCTCCAAGCGTCCCATGGGGCGTGTGGCAGATCCGTTGCGAGCAATGGGTGCGGTGATTGACACTGCCGAGGGCGGGCGGCCGCCTTTGAAAATCCGGGGTGGGCACGCGCTAACCGGCATTCATTATGAGATGCCGGTGGCCAGTGCTCAGGTTAAATCCTGCCTGTTACTCGCCGGTCTCTATGCCGAGGGCGTAACCTCCGTTACCGAGCCAGCTCCTACCCGGGATCATACTGAGCGCATGTTGGAAGGCTTTGGCTATCACGTGCATCGCGATACCGCGACGGCCAGCGTGACCGGTGGCGGTCGCTTGGCCGCTACCGCCATAGACGTGCCGGCGGATATCTCTTCGTCAGCGTTTTTCCTCGTTGCGGCGAGTATTGCCCCGGATTCCGACTTGACCATCCGACACGTTGGCATGAACCCGACGAGAGTCGGCGTGATTAACATCCTGCGCATGATGGGGGCTAATATAGAAGTCCTCGAAGAGCGTGTGATTGGCGGGGAGCCGGTCGCTGATCTTCGCGTTCGTTCCGCCGAACTCAAGGGTATCGACATCCCTGAGGATCAGGTTCCGTTGGCAATCGACGAATTCCCCGTGCTGTTTATTGCCGCAGTCTGCGCTGAGGGCAGAACGGTTTTGCGCGGCGCCGAAGAGCTTCGCGTCAAGGAAAGTGATCGCATCCAGGTGATGGCAGACGGCCTGACCGCGCTTGGAGTGGAAACCACCGTGACTCCAGACGGTATTGTCATTGATGGTGGCCAGACGATGACCGCTGGAACCGTGAATAGCCACGGGGATCACCGCATTGCTATGGCGTTCTCCGTCGCCTCCCTGCGGGCTGAAGGGGATATCGAGGTGAGCGATTGCGCCAACGTGTCCACCTCATTCCCGGGCTTTGTGGAGTTGGCAAAGCAGACTGGCATCAATATCGCCGCCGAAGGGGCTGAGTAATGGCTGAAAGCAAGGCACCGGTTATTACCGTGGACGGCCCTGGCGGTTCCGGTAAAGGCACCATTACCCAGATGCTCGCCCGCCGGTTGGGGTGGCACCTGTTGGACAGTGGCGCGCTGTATCGCCTCACGGCACTGGCTGCGGAGCGCCAGGGCGTGTCCCTGGATGATGAGCCGTCTCTGGTAAACGTCGCCGCCGGCCTCGATGTGGCGTTTGAGCCAACCCCACCAGGTGAGCCGGCAAAGGTACTGATGGCCGGTGTTGACGTCACCGCAGATATACGTACAGAAACCTGTGGCGACAATGCCTCGAAGGTGGCTGTCATGCAGCCTGTGCGCGACGCGCTGCTGCAGCGCCAGCGCGATTTCCAGAAGCCTCCCGGGCTGGTCGCGGACGGTCGTGACATGGGAACGGTGGTGTTCCCGGATGCGCCAGTGAAGATCTTCCTGACCGCCAGTGCCGAAGAGCGTGCGCAAAGACGCTACAGCCAGTTGAAGGACGCAGGGGTCGATGTTAATATTGACGCCCTTTTAAAGGAGATACGGGTGCGCGATGAGCGGGATATGAACCGCGCCGCCGCCCCGCTCAAGCCTGCAGACGATGCGCAAGTCATTGATTCGACGGGGTTGAGTATAGAAGAGGTGCTAGTCAGGGTTATGGCCGCAGCAGGTCAGGCCTGACTACACCTTTTTGTTGTTGAAATTCCGGATTCGGCGTTATCGGCCAGCCACTGGCTGGATCCGGATTGAAACTAACAGACCGTGTTGCTGGTAGCACGGAGTAAACTTGCGTTGATCACATAGGACACATAATGAGCGAGAGCTTTGCGGATCTTTTTGAAGAAAGCCTAAAAGAAATTGACATGCAACCAGGTTCCATCGTCCAGGGAACCGTTGTAGACGTCGATAACGACTGGGTCACCGTTAACGCCGGACTGAAGTCCGAAGGTGTTATCCCCGCCTCCCAGTTCCTCAATGAAAAAGGCGAGTTGGAAGTTGCTATCGGCGACGTTGTTGACGTAGCTCTCGACGCTGTGGAAGACGGCTTCGGTGAAACCCGTCTGTCCCGTGAGAAAGCCAAGCGCGCAGAAGCCTGGAAGGTACTTGAGAAGTCCTTCGAAGCTGAGGAAGTGGTTAAGGGTGTTATCAATGGCAAGGTCAAGGGTGGTTTCACCGTCGATCTGGCCGGCATCCGTGCCTTCCTGCCTGGTTCGCTGGTAGATGTTCGCCCGGTTCGCGATACCGCGCACCTGGAGAACAAAGAACTCGAATTCAAGGTTATCAAGCTCGACCAGAAGCGTAACAACGTGGTTGTTTCCCGCCGCGCCGTTCTGGAAGCTGAAAACAGTGCTGAGCGTGAAGCTCTGCTCGAAACCCTGACCGAAGGTCTGGAAATCAAGGGTATCGTCAAGAACCTGACCGACTACGGCGCGTTCGTAGATCTGGGCGGTGTTGACGGCCTGCTGCACATTACCGATATGGCCTGGAAGCGCATCAAGCATCCGAGCGAAATCGTCAATGTCGGTGACGAGATCAACGTCAAGGTTCTGAAGTTTGACCGTGAGCGCAACCGCGTATCACTGGGTCTGAAGCAGCTGGGCGAAGATCCCTGGGTCGATATCAAGGGTCGTTATCCGGAAGGTACCAAGGTTACTGCACGTGTAACCAACCTGACCGACTACGGCTGCTTCGCTGAGCTGGAAGAAGGCGTTGAAGGCCTGGTTCACGTGTCCGAAATGGACTGGACCAACAAGAACATCCATCCGTCCAAAGTCGTTCAGGTTGGCGACGAAGTGGGCGTGATGATTCTGGACATCGACGAAGAGCGTCGTCGTATCTCCCTGGGTATCAAGCAGTGTGTTGCTAACCCGTGGGAAGATTTCTCCAGCAAGTTCAACAAAGGCGACCGTATCTCCGGCAAGATCAAGTCAATCACTGACTTTGGTATCTTCATCGGCCTGGACGGCGGCATCGATGGTCTGGTTCACCTGTCAGACATCAGCTGGAACGAGACTGGCGAAGAAGCCGTCCGTGAATACAAGAAGGGCGACGAAGTTGAAACCGTTATCCTGTCTGTTGATCCCGAGCGTGAGCGCATCTCCCTGGGCATCAAGCAGCTGGAAAGCGATCCGTTCGCCGAGTTTGTACAGCTGAACGACAAGGGCTCCATCGTGAAGGGCACGGTATCTGCGGTTGACGCAAAAGCCGCTACCATCACCCTGAACGACGAAGTTGAAGCTGTACTGAAAGCCTCTGAAATCAGCCGTGACCGTGTTGAAGACGCACGCAACGCGCTGAACGAAGGCGACGAAGTTGAAGCGAAGATCATCAGCATCGACCGCAAGAACCGCGTTATCAACCTGTCTGTGAAGTCCAAGGACGTTGAAGACGACAAGCAGGCGCTGGAAGGTGTTCGCGCCAAAGCGGCTGAATCTTCCTCTGGTGCGACCACCATCGGTGATCTCATCAAGGAGCAGATGCAGCAGCAAAACGCCAACAAGGAATAACATTTCCGGTTGGTATGAAAAAAACGGGCTCTAAGAGCCCGTTTTTTTTGTGTTTTTTTCTGGTTTGGCTAAACTAGAGGCAAGGAGCTGGTAACCGGCTATCCGATAATAATGTGAAGAGGGATGAGCCCAATGACGAAGTCTGAACTGGTAGAGCTGATTGCGTCCAAGCAGACGCAGCTTTCAGTGAAGGATGTGGAACTGGCTGTGAAAACGATTATTGAACACATGTCCCAATCACTGGCGGATGGCCAGCGAATCGAGATCCGGGGTTTTGGTAGCTTTTCATTACACCATCGCGCAGCCAGAACCGGGCGTAACCCGAAAACCGGCGAAGCCGTGCAATTACCGGCCAAATTTGTTCCGCACTTCAAGCCAGGCAAGGAGTTGCGTGAGCAGGTAAACGATAGCCTTAAAAAAGGCTTCTGATTACCCTATTGGGGAAAGACGTTAACCAGGTCCTGAGGTGAACAACCAGGTCCGTGTGGAGCATTGCGACTATGGCCGGATTTCAGAAGGTCCTTCTCATTCTGCTGGTATTGTTTCTGGTTCTGGTAGCACTTGTTTTCTCCCTGAATAATCAGATGGCAGTCTCCCTTAATTTCCTGCTCTTTGAGACTCAGCCTCACGGCGTTGCCGTCTGGATTATCCTGTCTTTTGTGATCGGCGCTTTGATCGGAGTTCTGATTACCATGCTTGCAACCGTTCGCACATCGGTTTCCCGCCGTAACCTCGAAAAACGACTTGCTCGTACCGAGCAGGCATTGGAGAAATCCAGGGCCCAGAACGACCGGACGCTTTAATGGATATAGTGCTTCAATGGCTGCTGTTAACGGTTGCGGTGGCCGCTGGCTGGTTTGTGGGGCGAATGGGCAGCACCAGGGAACGCTCCAAAACACCGATCTCCGATGAGGAATCCGTTAAGGATCGGCTGCAATTTCTGTTCACCAACTATTCCGATCAGGCGGTTGAGAACTTCGTTCAGTCTCTGGCTGTGAACAAGGAAACGGTGGGCCTGCACCTCTCTATCGGCGCCCATTTCCGCCACAAGGGCGAGACCGACCGGGCCATTCTGATTCACCAGAACCTCCTTGCCCGACCGGAGCTGCCACCGCGTTATTCTCAACAAGTTACCTACGAGCTGGCCATTGACTACCTGAACGCAGGCCTTCTGGACAGGGCAGAAGCGTTGCTTCATCAACTGATGGGCGACAGGGAGTACGGCCGTAAGTCTTCATTGCAATTGATCGAGCTGTACCAGCAGGAAAAGGAATGGGGTAAGGCAGGGCAGGTCGCCCGTACACTGACGACCGGCGACCACGATGCCCGCATGTACAAAATGCTGGCCTATATAACCTGCGAGCAGGCTGAGGATGCCCTCAAGCACGACGACCGCTGGATGGCTCAGAAGCTGTCCAAGGAAGCACTGGAGTACGATCGTTCCTGTGTCCGGGCCACGTTTATCATGATGAAGTTGCTCATTCGCCAGGGCAGCTACCGGGACGCGGCCAGCCAGAGCCTGAAAGTCTTCGATCAGAACCCTGAATTCGGCTCAGAAGCGGTGGACAGGCTGATGAAGCTTGAACGCGAACACGGCGATGTTGGGCGTCTGGTCAAAAAACTTGGCAAGTTCTACGAAGCCTGGCCGAGCACGAGCTTGCTGCTGGCGCTGGTTGAAGCCGTAGAGCGCACGTCCGGCCGTATGGCTGCAATCGAGTTGCTGCGCCGGGAACTGGAAGTTCGCCCCAGCGTCCGCGGTCTGCTGCGCTTGGTGGAACTGGCGGGCTATGAGAAAGGCATGACGACGGACGAAGGCCGCCTGGTCAGCCGCATCGGCCACTTGATACTTGCCAACCGCCCGGTATACCGATGTGTAAACTGCGGCTTCTCCGGTCAGCAATTGCATTGGCTGTGCCCCAGCTGCAAGCAGTGGGAAACCGTTCGCCCAATACAGGGCGTGGAAGCTGAGTAACCCGAAAACACGACATTCTGCAGGAAACTGACCGTGCAAACCCCCGATAATCCCCGAATCATCGTTGCCCTGGATTTCCCCTCCGATCAGCCCGCGTTGGCTATGGTTGATCAACTGGACCCTGCGAAGTGTCGCCTTAAAGTCGGCAAGGAGCTGTTTACCCGTTCAGGGCCGGCTCTGGTTCGTGACCTGCAGAACCGCGGCTTCGACGTTTTCCTGGATCTGAAGTTTCACGATATCCCGAACACAACGTCCGCAGCCGTAGCGGCCGCGGCGGATCTGGGTGTCTGGATGGTGAACGTACATGCCTCCGGCGGTGAGAAAATGATGACCGCTTGCCGCGACCGCCTGGAAAGCTTCGGCAAGGATCGGCCACTGCTGATTGCCGTTACTGTGCTGACCAGCATGGGGCCGGAGGATCTTGCCGGTATCGGTATCACGGATTCCCCGGAAGCCCAGGTATCCCGCCTGGCAACTCTGACCCGCAACTGCGGCCTGGACGGCGTCGTCTGCTCCGCACAGGAAGCGCCGGCGTTGAAAGCGGAGCAAGGCAAGGATTTCAAGTTGGTCACCCCGGGCATCCGTCCGCTGTCTGCCGACAAGGGCGACCAGCAACGCATCATGGCGCCTACAGATGCCCTCAAAGCCGGTTCCGACTACCTGGTCATCGGCCGTCCGATTACGCAGGCTGCTGATCCTCTGGCTGCGTTGGAGGCTATTCACTCTGAGGTGGTTGGCCTTTAACTTTGGTTCTTGGTCTGATTCTTTTCTAGCCTGATAGTATGGTGCTTCGGTGCGGTGGTGGCTCCCTCCCAAAAAACGCTTCTAGTACATCCATGTACGCTTGGGCTCCGCCATCCATGGCTCCGCACATTTTTGGGAGGGAGCCACCACCGCACCGGTTTGAACTTTCAGATATCGCTGTTAGGCGATTTTTATTGATAGCTGTGGTTATCGATGTTGGAGTTGTAAGCATAGGGTGCACTGGCGCAGCGTAATCTGTTTCGATAACTCCAGAGGCTGAATCAGGCGGGGTAGGACTTCCTTCCCGAAAATGTGCGGAGCCATGGATGGCGGAGCCCAAGCGCACACGGACGTGCTTGTAGCGTTTTTCGGGAAGGAAGTCCTACCTCGCCGTGGCACCGCTACTAGCCGGCTAGGGTGCACCATACCAACAGGCTAGGGCCAAACCTAAACCCAAAGAACCAAAACGAAAAAAGCCGCTAATCCAGAGGACTAGCGGCTTTTCGGAATAGTGGCTCCCCGAGCTGGGCTCGAACCAGCGACAAACGGATTAACAGTCCGTTGCTCTACCAACTGAGCTATCGGGGAACGTCGTCGTGTGACGAGGCGCGTATATTAAGGTTACCCCAACGCCTCGTCAACCCCTTGCCAGGATTTTTAGCCCAGCGCTTTCTGCAAACGCTCAATGGCCTGCTTCAGCGTATCCAGGCTAGTGGCGAAGCTCAGGCGCATATGGCCCGGTGCACCGAAAGCGGAGCCCGGCACCAGAGCCACGCCGGCTTCCTTCAACAGCTTCTCGGCAAACTCTACGTCGTTACTGACACCCGAGTCTGCGTCAATGGCCGCCTGGAAACTCGGGAAGACATAGAAGGTCCCGTCACCGTGCAGGCATTCAACGCCCGGCAGGGCATTCAGGGCTTCTACCAGGTAGTCGTGACGTTCTTTGAACGCCGTGACCATTTCCTGCACGCAGGCCTGAGGACCGTCCAGCGCTGCCGTTGCGGCCGCCTGGGAAATCGATGCCGGGTTGGACGTGCTTTGGGACTGGATCTTCTTCATCGCGCCGATGATTTTTGCCGGGCCAGCGGCGTAGCCGATGCGCCAGCCGGTCATCGAGTAGGCCTTGGACACGCCATTGAGCACGAAAGTGCGATCGTACAGCTCCGGCGTGGCGTTCAGGATGTTGCAGAACGGCTGACCGGTCCACAGGATCGGCTCGTACATGTCGTCTGTGGCGATCATGATCTGCGGGTGCTTCTTCAGCACTTCGCCAATGGCCTTCAGCTCGTCCAGGCTGTAAGCCATGCCACTCGGGTTGGACGGGCTGTTGATCACGAACAGGCGGGTGCGCTCGGTGATGGCGCTTTCCAGCTGCTCCGGGGTGATCTTGAATCGGGTGTCGGCGCTGGTTTCGATGATAACCGGTTTGCCTTCAGCCACCAGTACCATATCCGGGTAAGATACCCAGTACGGCGCTGGAATAATGGCTTCGTCGCCCTTGTTCAGTGTGGCCAGCGCGAGGTTGAAAAAGCTCTGCTTGCCACCACCACTTACCAGGATCTGGTTGGCTTCGTATTCCAGGCCGTTGTCCCGTTTGAACTTCGCAATGATCGCCTTTTTCAGAGCGGGCGTACCATCCACGGCCGTGTACTTGGTCTGGCCGTTGTTGATGGCTTCGATGGCCGCCTGTTTGATGTGATCCGGGGTATCGAAGTCCGGCTCGCCGGCACCCAGGCCAATAATGTCCTGGCCAGCAGCGCGTAGCTCCGCTGCCTTGTTGGTGACTGCGAGGGTGGGAGAGGGCTTGATTGCCTGTACTCGGCTGGAAAGTTGAAGGTCCAAACTTGCGCTCCTTAAAGCTGCGTCTGATAGGGCTCCGGCGGCGTCGGGGTAGTGGTTTCCACCATGTTCAGGCCGCCTTTGACGATTCAGATGGTATCATGAAGCCCGCGTGACGATAAGTTTCTCTGCAGATTGCACCTTTTGATATTCGCGGTGCAATGCGTTGCCCAGATCACTTTTGATTGAACGAAGGATGTCTCCAGACTATGGCCACTTCAGAAACCGGCGCGCTCATGAAAGACGGCGCCTTCAAGGTGGATTCCCCGTTTCAGCCAGCTGGGGATCAGCCCAAAGCCATTGATGGGCTGGTGGACGGTATCCACTCCGGCCTGGCACACCAGACGCTGTTGGGTGTGACCGGCTCGGGCAAGACCTTTACCATTGCCAACGTCATTCAGCAGGTGCAGCGGCCGACCATCATCATGGCCCACAACAAAACCCTGGCGGCCCAGTTGTACGGCGAGTTTCGTGAGTTCTTCCCGGACAACGCGGTGGAGTATTTCGTTTCCTATTACGACTACTACCAGCCCGAAGCCTATGTACCATCGTCCGATACGTTCATCGAAAAAGACGCCTCCATCAACGAACATATAGAGCAGATGCGTCTGTCGGCGACCAAGGCCCTGCTGGAGCGGCCGGATGCCATCATCGTTGCCACCGTATCCTCCATTTACGGCCTGGGTGATCCCCAGTCCTACCTGAAAATGATGTTGCACCTGGACCGGGGTGACCAGATCGACCAGCGTCACATCCTCCGGCGCCTCGCCGAGCTGCAGTACACCCGCAACGATGTCGAATTCCACCGGGCGAATTATCGGGTGCGGGGAGATGTGATCGATGTGTTTCCGGCAGAATCCGAGAAAGAAGCCATCCGCATTGAGTTGTTCGATGACGAGGTGGAAAACCTCAGTTACTTTGATCCCTTGACCGGTGAGGTTCTCCGGCGGGTGCCCCGTGTCACCATTTATCCGAAATCCCACTATGTCACGCCAAGACAGAAAGTGCTGGATGCCGTTGAGCGCATTAAGGTCGAGCTGGATGAGCGCCTGCAGCAATTAAGGGACAACAACCGCCTGGTGGAAGCGCAGCGTCTGGAAGAGCGCACCCGCTACGACATCGAAATGATGTTGGAGCTGGGCTACTGCAACGGCATCGAGAACTACTCCCGGTACTTGTCTGGTCGCCAGCCGGGCGAGGCGCCTCCGACGCTGTTCGATTATCTGCCAGCCAATGCGATGCTGGTGGTGGACGAATCCCACGTCACCATTCCCCAGATCGGCGCCATGTACAAGGGCGACCGGTCCCGTAAGGAAACTCTCGTGGAGTACGGCTTCCGACTGCCTTCTGCGCTGGATAACCGGCCCATGCGCTTTGATGAATGGGAGCGGATTGCACCGCAGATGCTGTTTGTCTCCGCCACCCCCGGCAACTACGAAGCCGAGCATGCAGGGCAGGTGGTTGAACAGGTGGTGCGGCCAACCGGCCTGCTGGACCCGGAAATCGAAGTTCGCCCGGCCTCTACCCAGGTGGACGATCTGCTCTCGGAAATCCGCTTGCGCACTGACGTCAACGAGCGGGTTCTGGTGACCACGCTCACCAAGCGTATGGCCGAAGATCTGACAGACTTCCTGATGGAGCATGATATCCGTGTGCGTTACCTGCATTCGGACATCGATACCGTAGAGCGTGTTGAGATCATCCGTGACCTGCGCCGAGGCGAGTTTGACGTACTGGTAGGCATCAACCTGCTGCGGGAAGGTCTGGATATGCCAGAAGTATCGTTGGTGGCTATCCTGGATGCCGACAAGGAAGGTTTCCTGCGTTCGGAACGTTCGCTGATCCAGACCATTGGGCGGGCTGCGCGTAACCTCCATGGCAAGGCGATTCTCTATGGCGATCGGATCACCGGTTCCATGCAGCGGGCGATCGACGAAACCGAACGCCGCCGAACGAAGCAGGCGGCCCATAACGAGGAGCATGGCATCACGCCGCAGGGTCTGAACAAGAAGATCGCGGATATCATGGAAGGCGCCGGTGGTGGCGGTGGTCGCGGTCGCCGTAAGGCCGAGCGTCCGGGCGAGAAGGCTGCCGAGGAGGCAGAGAAGTACCGTGCCAAGGCGGGTAACCGCTCTCCGGAAGAGGTTCTCAAGGAGATCACCCGACTGGAGGACGATATGTACAAGGCCGCTGCGGATCTCGACTTCGAGACGGCTGCCAGGTTACGGGATGATATTTCCGAGCTTAAAGAGGCTGCCTTGCGGACTGGCTAACGCCTTGGTCCTATTATGACCGCTGCCTGCAACGGTTGGTTCTTGCCGTAACGGGACATGCGGTCGAACACCCGGCGGTCTACCGGCAGGTATTGCTTGTCAGCGACGGTCTCACCAACGTCCGTGTCAATTTCCGGGTCGTGCAGGTATACAAACTGATCATCCATCGCACACACCGTCACCCAGTGGGGCACGCGGCTGCGATTCAGTTGCCAGGTGCTGATCAGGATCACCGGCACGCGGCCATCGTGGAGTGCAGCCTCCATACCATCCAGGGTGAGCGGGTCGTGATGGAGTTCGATGCCGGTCTGGCCGATGTCGTAGAGAAAGCCTTCGTGCACCAGCTCCAGAACCCGCTTTTTGTCGTCGTTGCGAACCGTATCCTTGAATAGGGCGCCTTCTTTGCTGATGTAGGCGCTGGCGTGGAACCCGCGGTGCCAGGCCGCCAGTGCCAGGCCGTGGGGGCCGCAGCCGCCGTGGCCGGCGAGCATAAAGATGGTGGTGGCCTCACGCCAGAGTTTCAGTTCTTCCAGGGTGGTCATTGGCTGCTGTTCATCCAGGGTCGCCATGGCCATGATCAGGGCTGCCGGGCCGCAGGAGAATTCTGTGGTCTGGGGGTAATAGGGTACCGCCGGAAATTCCCGCGAAGGTTCGTAGAACAGGATGCGACGCTCGAAGCGCAGCGCGGTGCCGTGGTCTTCGTAGTAGTCCCGATAGGTGCCGAACTGGCGATAGCCCAGGCGTTGGTAGAGCCGTATCGCCGGGGAATTGTCTTCCCGCACTTCGAGTCTCATCACAATGCGGCCGGCGTCGACCGCCGCAGCTTCTGCCTCACGCACCAATTGCTCGCCGATATTGCGGCCGCGTTCGGCTGGCGACACCGCGATGGAATAGATTCGCGCCAGCCGGGTGGCCGCGCTCATCAACACCAGGCAGTAGCCCACAAGTTCGTCGCCGGCCAACGCGATAATCAGGCGATCCCGCGGCATATCCAGGAAGCGCCGGAAGCTGCGCCGTGAGATCCGGTCTTCAGCGAAGCAGCGGTTCTCCAGCTTTACCAGTGCGTCCAGGTCATCGCTTGTGGCGTGACGAAAAGCGAGTGATGTCATAGGGAAAGAACTCTGGATAACTCAAATGTGGCGACTTCGCCGGATTCAGCTTTGACGGCTATTATGAGTGAGTGCTGACGTTGCCGATAGCATGCAATCATGCGTAAAAGCACGCATTTCGTGCTAATTGTAGGCTAAAGCGTTCCGGCGTATTGTTGCGAGATTGTACAGGCACCGTCGACGCATGGTGGGCCTGTGTTCCCCAAGCTTCCGGCACTGCCTTCATGGAGGAATGCCACTGATGTCACGATTGTTGATTGTTGTTGACCGCGCCAAGGACTGGGCACCGTATTACCCCAGTGAAGACGTGCTGACTTTTGATCAGTATCTACAGTTTTCCGCGCCCACTTCCAGTCGGGTGCGGGTGATCAACCTGTGCCAGAGCGCCCGGTACCTCAGTCGTGGCTATTACTGTTCACTGCTGGCTGAGGCTCGTGGCCATCATGTGGTGCCGTCTGTGATGACGCTCAACGACCTCAGCCGCAAAGGGCTGTTCTCGCTGCAGTTGGATGAACTGGATGCGAGCGTGATCAATTGGCTTGAGGAAGCCGGGGCTGAGATCGAGCCCGCCGGTGACAATAACCACGCCACGCGGGAAGTACGTGTCCGCACGTACTTCGGGCAGGCGGAACATGGGGATTTGAAGCCGGTTGCACGCGCGTTGTTTGATCGTTTCCCGTGCCCGGTTCTGGACGTGGTGTTCCGCCGTGGCAAAACCTGGCAGATAGCGTCCATGAAGCCAGGCTGTCCCGCCGACCTGAAAGGGAAAGAACAGGATGCCTTCGCGGCGGCGTTTGACCGTTTCAGTAGCATGGTCTGGCGCAAGCCCCGTACCCGCCGTCGTTATCGGTTTGATCTTGCGATGCTGGTCAACGAGGACGAGGAAATGCCTCCCAGCGACAAAGAGGCGCTGGAGAAATTCGAGAAGGCTGGCCGTAAGCTGGGGATTAACGTGGAGCAGATCGGCCGCCGTGATTATATGCGGCTGCCGGAATACGACGGCCTGTTTATTCGCGAGACTACTGCCATCGATCATCACACCTATCGTTTCGCCCGCAAGGCCGAGGCCGAGGGCATGGTGGTGATCGACGACCCGGTGTCGATCCTGCGTTGTACCAACAAGGTCTATCTGGCGGATCTGTTGAAGAACAACAAGATCCCGACACCAAAAACCCTGATTCTGTCGAAGGATCAGAAAGACAGTGCTGAACAGGTGATTCGTGATCTGGGCTTTCCTGCTGTTATCAAGATTCCTGACGGCGCCTTTTCACGGGGAGTCACCAAGGCGGAGGATGAAAAAACGCTGCGGGCGGGCCTGAAAGAGCTGTTCAAACAGTCGGCACTGGTACTGGCCCAGGAGTACCTTTACACCGATTATGACTGGCGTATCGGGGTGCTTGGCGGCCGGGCCATCTATGCCTGTAAATACTACATGGTGGAGGGACACTGGCAGATCTACCAGCACGGTGGCGCGGAAGTGGACAGCGGTGGTTTCGATACCATGCCGACGTACGAGGTGCCCCGGAACGTCATCCAGGCAGCGCTCAACGCCACACGTCTGATCGGCAATGGCCTTTACGGTGTGGACATCAAACAGTCTGGTAACCGAGTGGCAGTCATTGAGGTAAACGACAACCCCAGCATTGATGCCGGGGTTGAGGATCGCTTCCTGGGAGGGGAGTTATACACCCTGATCATGCAGGAGTTCCTGTCCCGCATGGAGGAAAAGCGGCGTCGCTAGACGCCCTTTCAGTTCTCGGTATGGGCGTGCCATATCCTGAGGCTGCCGAACCACGCGTAGCGGCCCAGGTCCTCGCTGATCTGACGGGCGTCGGGAAGTGCCTCAGACTCAGGAATCTCCATAAACAGTTCCATATGGACCCGGTTGCGGAGGTAATGCAGCCGTAGCCGGTTGTTGGACGGCAGGTTTTCTATGTGTTGGTGAAGTACCTCGCGGATTTCCGCTCGAGCGGGCAGTTGCTCGGAGGTCTGGGGATGGATTTCGTCGTTCTCGGCATCAATGTGGAAATTGATGTCGAGAATGTTGTCCAGGGCATTGCGCATGGCTTTTACCACCTGCATTCCTATCTGATGCCCTTCGGAGACACTGATCTCCGGCGACACCACAAGGTGCACATCCAGCAGGATGTCATGCCCCATGCGTCGGCTGCGAAGTTCATGCACGTTGCGCACGCCGTCGGTCTTACTGGCGATGTATTTCAGTGCTTCGGTATCTTCCGGGGACAGGCCTGTATCGACGAGTTCTTTCACGCTGTCGCGGGTGAAGCGCCAACCGATGTGAATGATGATCCCGGAGATAATCACTGCCGCGAGAATGTCCAGCCACAGATAGCCCAGCATGGCGCCGATGGTCGAGAAGAGCACCACCACGGAGGAGAGAGCATCAGTGCGGCTGTGCCAAGCATTGGCGATGATCAGGTCCGAACGGATCGCTATGCCAACCCGGCGTGTGTAGCGATAGATCCATTCCTTGCTGGCAATGGAGATGACGGCTGCCACCAACACCGGCCATTCGGGAATGTTCACAGCGCCGCCATCAAGCAGTCGCAGGGTGTTATCCCAGGCCAGGGCCGCGCCAACGGCAATGAGGATGCTGCCGAGCACCATGGTGCCCATGGTTTCTATGCGTTGGTGGCCATAAGGATGGTCCTGGTCTGGCGCTTGACGGGACACCCGCATGACGCCCAGTACGACCAGGTCCGATGCGACATCCGTAAAGGAATGAATGCCATCCACCAACAGCGCCTGGGAATGAAACAGCGTTCCGGCGATGACCTTGAGAGTGCCCAGTACACCATCCAGTAGCATTCCGATAACGGTTACACGCGATGCTGCCCTGCGCTCCTGGGGGAGTCCCTTGTGTTCTTGGGAGGAAAAGGTCTGCTGGTCCGTCATTGAGGTTCTCCGTGGGCCTGATCGTCAGTATAACGAACCTGCCACTGTATGTTTTATGCACATGGGCGGAATCGCTGAATGACGTAACATTCTGTGACTGAACTGCCTGCCGTGACAGAAAAGGCTCCGTAACTATCTGATATTTATAAATAAATAAACTGATCAAAAAATGATCAATCTGTAGGCTGGCGCGAATATCAAGGGTTCGGCCGCGTTGCCCCGCGATTTTCAACAGGGTTATCCACAGATTCCGTGGAAAAGGTCACAAGAGCTTAACGCTACAGACATTTAGCCGTCATATTTAAGGTGTAGGGCGATGCTGTGGAAAACTTCCGGTATACTCCGCATCGTTCTCGATCAGGGAGATTGTGTATGTATGGCATTATGCGCGAACTGCTGTTCCGGCTGCCACCGGAGACTGCTCATAACCTGACGTTGTCGGGGCTCGATATGGCAGGAAAGCTCGGGTTGCTCCAGGCGCTCGTCAGCAAGCCGGAGCCGCTGCCAACCAAGGTGATGGGCCTGGAGTTTCCCAATCCCGTTGGGCTGGCTGCAGGGCTCGACAAGAACGCTGATCATCTGGATGCCCTGGGCGCATTGGGATTTGGGTTTATCGAAGTAGGCACTGTCACGCCTCTGGCTCAGCCCGGCAACCCGAAGCCGAGAATGTTCCGGCTCCCTGAGCACAGCGCCATTATCAATCGGATGGGTTTTAACAATCATGGCCTTGAGCACCTGCTGGATCAGGTGGACAAGCGTCGTTACGCCGGCGTACTGGGTATCAATGTCGGCAAGAACAAGGCCACACCCAACGAGGAATCCGAGTCAGATTATCGCAAAGGTATCGCGGCGGTGTATTCCGGCGCTGACTACATCACGGTGAACGTATCATCCCCCAATACGCCCGGTCTGCGGGATCTTCAGTTTGGCGACTCTCTAAAGGGCCTGATGCACGCCATCAAGGAGGAGCAGGCACGTTGTGAGAAGGAACATGGGCGCTACGTGCCGTTGGCGGTGAAGATCGCCCCGGATATGGACGACGACGGAGTGCGCTTTGTGGCCAACGCTCTGAAAGAGTCGGGGCTGGACGGTGTCATAGCCACCAATACCACCATCAGCCGCGAGGCCGTTGCCGGGCATCGGTACGCGGAAGAAGCTGGGGGGCTCAGCGGGGCGCCGGTAAAGGCGTCTTCCACCCGGATGATTCAGGCTCTGTATGCGGAACTGGGAGAGTCGTTACCGATTATCGGGGTAGGCGGCATTACCGACGGTGACAGCGCGGCTGAGAAAATTCGTGCCGGCGCAAAGTTAGTGCAGATTTATACCGGTTTTATCTATCGCGGTCCGGCGCTGATCCGGGAGTCGGTCGACGCGATTCGGCGTCTGACTTGATGCGGTGGTGAGAACGGTGTGCCATGAGGTGTGCCAGGAAGTGAGGCCAGAAATAAAGTGGGCCCGCTTAGCGGGCCCGTGCGGGGAATAAACCCCGTGGCGTTTCATCGCATGGTACGGGTCGGGAGGACCCGTTTGGGTTGCTCTGGGTACTGCGCCAAATTGTGTGTTGTTGAAAGATCAGATTAAAGATTCGGGGTGCTGACAAACAACGTTATGCCGTTACGTTTGCCAGTCTGTGGATGCCGGATACGCCGGTCATGCCCTCCCATTGATCTGTGCGGCCTTCTCGCCACCCGTTGAGCCATTCCTGGCGAACTTCCGGCTGTTCCAACGGGCAACTGTCTTTTGCTTTACCGGACACGCCGGCCAGGTAACCCCGTTTGAATGCACGAGCGTACATATCTCTTTTCTGTCTTTTCATGCCGTTCCTCACTGATGGATTAACAGAACAAGCGTGTACACATCTGCCGTGGCCGAGACTTGGGGCAACCCTTCCGGGGTAACCCACTATTGTCAGGTATGGCCAGAGCAGTCAGGATCCTGTTAACAGAGAGCCCTTTGTTGGCTCCCCGGAACGACGCGTCACCTACAAGGTAAGACTAAGCCAGCGCCCTTGTACACTATTTATTTCATCTATATGAAGCTTCTCTTATAGTTGTGTGACATAACAAGCCAGTGAAAACCTCGGAAAATGCGCTAATCCCACGACCTTAGCCATCGTAGAAACGACTCAGGAGTCGAACGTGTCAGACCTTAACTTTTTCGTAACCTGCCCCAAGGGCCTGGAGTATTTGCTGGAGGACGAACTGCGTACCTTCGGCATGGACCCGGTCCGGAACGCACCGGCAGGTGTCTGGGCCAACGGCACCCTTGAAAGTGGCTATCGTGCCTGCCTGTGGTCGAGGCTCGCAAACCGGGTCATCCTTCATCTGGCGGACGTGGATGCCACCTCCGGTGACCAGATGCTGGGGGGGGTGACGGATCTGGAGTGGCAGCAGCATATTCCGATGAATGGCAGTTTCCGCGTCAACTTTGTGGGTCAGAACGAAGCCATCCGAAACACGCAATATGGTGCCCAGCGAGTCAAGGATGGCATTGTGGACCGTCTGCGCAGTGCCAGTGGACAGCGGCCTTCCGTGGACGCCAAAAACCCGGATGTAACGGTATCCGCACGCCTGAATCGCGGCAAACTGTCGGTAGGCATCGACCTGAGCGGCGACAGCCTCCATAAGCGGGGCTATCGCACGGAAAAGGGGGCAGCGCCACTGAAGGAAAATCTGGCGGCGGCTCTGCTGACGAGGTGCGGTTGGCCGGAGCTGGCGAAAGCCGGCGGCGATTTCATCGACCCTATGTGTGGTTCCGGCACGCTGGTGATTGAGGCTGCCATGATGGCTCTGGATCTGGCGCCCGGCCGCAAGCGCGAACGTTTCGGTTTTGAGCGTTGGCTGGGCCACCAGCCGGACCTGTGGTTGTCACTGCGCCAGGAAGCCGAGAAGCGCGCCTATACAGGCAAGCAGGGCATTGAGGGGCGCGTTCCTGCCTTCCTGGGCTTTGACCAGGATCGAGGGGTGATACAAACCGCAGGGAACAACCTGCAACGGGCTGGCCTGGAAGGCATCGTAACCATCAAGCAGCAAGGAGTTGACCAGTTCAGCCGCGAAGAGGCCTGGGCCGAGACTGGCCTGGTGTTGGTTAACCCTCCCTACGGCGAGCGCCTGAGCGAACGCAAGGAGCTGGGCGGTCTTTATCGCAGCCTGGGTGAAGCCGTTAAGGAAGCGTTGCCGGGCTGGCGGTTTGGCGTATTCACCGGTGCGCCCGAGTACGGCAAATCCATAGGCCTTCGCAGCTACAAGCAGTACCGTCTCTACAACGGCAAGTTGCCGGCGCAGTTGCTGTTGTTCAACGTGGATGACGCCAGCGCCATGACACCGCGGGAGCCCGATGTACCTGGCGAGGTGACGCCTCGCATCGCCAATGAAGAGCGCGCTGCGATGCTGCGCAATCGCCTGAAGAAAAATATGAAGACCGTCGGCCAGTGGGCCCGCAAGCAGGGTATCGGCTGTTACCGCCTGTATGACGCCGATATGCCCGAGTTTGCACTCGCTATTGATGTCTACGAGGGTCGTGTCCACGTTCAGGAGTACGCTGCTCCCAAGTCAGTCGACGAGCGTTCCGCACGGGAACGGTTGGCCGAGGCTCTGGCGGTGATTCCCGACGCCATCGGTGTCGAGCGGGAAGACATGGTCTGCAAGCAACGACAGCGGCAGACAGGTACCAGCCAGTACGAAAAGCAGGCAGCCAGCGGAGAGTTTTTCAACGTTCACGAACATGGTTGTGTTCTGAAGGTGAACCTCAAGGATTATCTGGATACGGGCCTGTTCCTGGACCATCGACCAGTACGCAACTGGATTCAGCAGAATGCTGCGGGCAAGCGGTTCCTGAATCTTTTCTGTTATACCGGAGCGGCCACCGTGCACGCAGCGGTCGGCGGCGCGACCCGTTCACTGAGCCTGGACATGTCGAAAACCTATGTGAACTGGGCTCAGGAGAATCTCGCGCTTAACGGTGCGGATGCATCCCATCACCGGGTGGAGCAGGCGGATTGCCTGGCGTGGCTGGCGGGCAAGCCAACCAGCGATCAGCGTTTTGACCTGATTTTTATGGACCCGCCCACCTTCTCGAATTCCGCCCGCATGGCCGGGGTACTGGATATTCAGAAAGACCATGGCAGGTTGATACGCCAGGCGATGCAGCGGTTGACCTCAGAGGGCCTGCTGATTTTCTCGACCAACTTCCGGCGCTTCAAGCTGGATGAGAGCCTGGAAGAGGAGTTCGCCATTGAAGAAGTGACCCGGGATACCCTGGACCGGGATTTTCAGCGCAATGCCCGAATTCACCGGTGCTGGCAGGTCAGAACTCGTATTTAAAACCGGTTGAGAACTGGAAGGTGTTCGCGCCGGTTTCGGTGTCTTCAAATAACCGGCCACCTTCCAGGACGATGAAACCGTTATCGATAACCTCGAAATCCAGGCCAAGCAGCCAACTCACGCTGAAGGAACTGTCCGGATATTCGTCCGCGATTGAGGCGTAGGGCGAGTCATCGTCAGGATCGGCTTCCCGGGCCTTGCCCAGCGGAGTCAGAGTGGCAACCCCCTGGACGTGGGAAAACCCGAACTGGGCATAGGCGTTGGCGTAATCGGTGATCGGGTAATGGCCGCCGATGTACCAACTGGCGAAGTACTCGATGTCCAATTCCAGTTCGTTGTCGATTTCGGCGGTGGTGGTACCCGCACCTGCGCGGATCTCCACGTGAAAATACTCGGAAATATGCGTTCCAAGCACCATGGATCCTGTGGTTGACCAGGCTGTTTCGAGGGTGTTCTGGCCTACAGACCGGTGGTTGAGTCCGGTGGCCAGAATGCCGACGTAGGTCATGCCTTCGCGGGGAACTTTATCCTGTGCGCTGGCCATGACCGGTGTGAGCAATGCTGCGGAAAGCGTGGCGGCCGTGAAGAGGTGTCGCAACAGCGTGTTCATTGTTATTGGGCTTCCTGGCGTTGTCGGATTCCGACAGATTCTGCCTTCTGTAACTGTTTGTTACGTCGACACAAGTCACAGTTCGCATTGCCAGCGACGTTGTAGGATGGGGTTCAGTCGAAGAAGCCTTCCTCACGTGCAATCAATAACAGTGCATAGACCCCGTTTTCGGGCAGTTGAGGTTCCAGGCCTTCGTCGGACAGCAGTTGCCTGCGTCGGTCGTCCAGCGCTTCCCGGGGCAGGGACGTGACCAGTTCTTCCATGCCCGCGATTTCGAAGGGCGCGTCCATGGCGACGGCGGTGAAGATCAGATCCACCAGGATTTCGTCCGGGTCCATGCCGTCCACGTAAACCGTCTGGTCGGGCAGGTCCTGATGAAGCTCCTGGGCCAGTTCGATCAGGGGTACGCCCTGTTCTTCCAGGTAGAGCAGGTCGATATCGCCCAGGTCGGCGTCTTCCGGTATCCATTCGTCGGCCGGGGCGATGACGACGGTTTTCATCTGACCGTCTTCCAGTGACCAGGCCATGGCCACGGGGAACAGAACGTCGTCGGTCTGGCAGTATTCGATATCAAGAAAACGCGGTGCGGGCAAGGTACACTCTCCGGGTAGCCGGGCTGCGCGGGCAGCCGTTTTGTACGGATATGACGTCGGGCGCCATCATGCCATACTGGCGCCGCAATTATCAGTTTATCAGGGACATCATGGAACACGCTGAATTTAACACCAATCTGCTCGAATTTCTGAACGCATCACCGACCCCCTGGCACGCTGTAGCCAGTATGAAGCATCGTCTTGATCAGGCGGGTTTCAGGGCCCTGGATGAGAAAGAAGACTGGGAACTGGAAGCGGGGCAGGGCTATTACGCCATCCGTAACGGCTCATCCATCGTGGCGTTCCGCACTGGTCGCCGCGACCCCGAGGAAGCCGGTATTCGTATGGTGGGTGCCCACACCGACAGCCCCTGTCTGAAGGTGAAACCCAACCCGGAACTGCGCCGCAAGGGGTTTTTCCAGTTGGGTGTGGAAGTGTACGGCGGCGTGTTGCTGAATCCCTGGTTTGATCGTGACCTGTCCCTGGCGGGTCGGGTCACTTACGTGGATGAGTCCGGGTCGGTGAAAGACACACTGATCGATTTTCGCAAGGCCGTGGCGTATATACCCAGCCTCGCCATTCATCTGGACCGGGAAGCCAACAGCAATCGCACGGTTAATCCACAAACCGATCTTCCGCCGGTATTGATGCAAGTGCCGGAGGACGACACCACCCGCTTCACCGATCTGCTGACCGACCAATTGGCCACGGAGGCCCCGGGTGTCCGCGTTCGTAAAATTCTGGGCTATGAGCTTGGCTTCTACGACGCCCAGCCAGCATCGCTGGTGGGGCTGCGCGAGGACTTCATTGCATCGGCACGGCTGGATAACCTGCTGAGCTGTTACATAGGGCTGCAGGCTTTGATCGAATCTTCCGGAGACGAACCGGCGCTGCTGGTATGCAACGACCACGAGGAAGTGGGCAGCATGTCGGCGGAAGGGGCTCAGGGGCCGTTCCTGTCAGCGGTTCTGGATCGTTGGTGCGGTAAGGGTCGGGCGCGCGCGATTGCCCGCTCGATGATGATCTCGGCGGACAACGCTCATGGTATCCACCCCAACTACATGGACAGGCACGACGAGAACCACGGCCCGCTTCTGAACCAGGGGCCAGTGATCAAGGTCAACCATAACCAGCGTTACGCCACCAATAGCCGCTCAGCAGCGTTGTACCGCCACATCAGTGATGAGCTTGACCTGCCATATCAAACTTTTGTGGTGCGCAGTGACATGGGGTGTGGAAGCACGATTGGCCCGCTCACCGCCGGTAATCTTGGGGTGACAACGCTGGATATCGGTGTGCCACAGTTTGGCATGCACTCAATCCGGGAAATGGCAGGAACCAGAGATGGGGTGACGTTGTTTCGGGTGCTGCGGGAGTTCATGCAGCGAGAGGAGGTGCTGTAAATGGCTCCCCGAGCTGGGCTCGAACCAGCGACAAACGGATTAACAGTCCGTTGCTCTACCAACTGAGCTATCGGGGAACAAAGTCGGAATGGCGCGCATAATAGGGACTTTGCCCGGCGGCGTCAACCCCATGAATTGAAAGGTTAAATTTTGTACGACCACAATCTGTATTACAAGCCACCCCTGTGGTTGCGCAATGGCCACGTCCAGTCTGTCTGGCCGACTCTGTTTCGCAAGGTTTCACTGACAAAGCCGGTCAGGGAATCGCTGCCAACAGAGGACGATGACGAGTTACATCTGGATTGGTATCGCCAGGGGAACGACCGGTTGGCGGTGTTATCCCACGGCCTGGAAGGGCACAGTCAGCGTCCTTACATGCAGGGATTGGCGCGCGCGCTGTTGAACGACGGTTGGGATGTATTGGCCTGGAACTTTCGTTCGTGCGGCGGTGTGATGAACCACCAGCCCCGCTTTTACCACAGCGGCGCAACCGGCGACCTGGACAGGGTCGTGCAGCATGGACTTGCTCAGGGATATGGAAAAGTGATGCTCTCGGGCTTCAGCATGGGCGGTAACCTCACTCTGCTATACCTCGGGCAGAAGTCAGAGCAGGTGGATAGCCGTATCTGCGGCGCTATCACCTACTCCGTACCCTGTGACCTGGCCGGCAGTGCCGATACGCTGGCCCGGCCCAGCCGGCGTATCTACATGCAACGTTTTCTGCGTGACCTTCACGCGAAGATGGAAGAGAAGTCGAAACGATTCCCGGGGCTGATCGATATTACCGGGTTCGAAAAGATTCGCAGTTTCCATGAGTTTGATGACCGCTACACCGCCCCGTTACACGGTTTCCGAGATGCCAGGGACTATTGGGAAAACTGTTCTGCCTTGTGGACTTTAAAGGACATCCGTGTGCCGGCGCTGATGGTTAACGCTGCCGATGACCCGTTCCTGTCCCGGCAATGTTTTCCGGAATCCCGTGCGCAACTGGGCGCTTACGTGAGGCTGGAAGCGCCCCGCTGGGGCGGCCATGTCGGCTTTGTTGAGCACGTTCAGGATGGCTATTACTGGTCGGAGCGGCGGGCTGTGGCGCATGCCCGCACGCTGGTGGCTTAAAGCAGGGCTATTCCCTGAGCATGGGTTCCAGTACTGGCCAGATGTTATCGAGCAACTGACCCTGCGCTTCTGCCGTTGGATGAATGCTATCGCCCTGCATCATGCCTTCCTGGTCATAGATACCTTCCAGGAAAAAGGGGAGTAGTTCGGTCTCGTACTGGTCAGCAAGTTCGGGGTAAATGTCCGCGAAGGCGCGGGTATATCGCTGACCGTAATTGGGCGGAATCTGCATGCCCACCAGCAGGGTTTCGGCGCCCGCCTCCTTTACCTGCTCAATCATCCGGGCCAGGTTCTGGCGGATAACGTTGGGCGGAAATCCCCGCAAGCCATCGTTACCACCGAGCTCGATGACAACAACGGCGGGTTCGTTCTTATCCAGAAGATCCGGCAGGCGGCGCAGACCGCCGTCGGTGGTTTCGCCGCTGATGCTGGCGTTCACCACCTGCCAGTGGTCCAGGCCCTCGCCCTCGAGCCGTTCCTGAAGCAGAGCCACCCAGGATTCCCCGGTTTGCACGCCGTAGGCTGCGCTGAGGCTGTCGCCAACGATCATCAGTGTGCTCTGGCTGGCCTGAGCCTGGGCACCAACACACATTAAAGCGAGAAAAACTATTGATCTCAGGCGTAAAAATACCGTATGCATAGAGGTCCTGTGTTCAAGACAACCGTTGTGGAGAGCTCGTGAGCGACTTAAGTGATCACAAACCGGATAATGTTAGCCCCATGCTGAAAGTCAGTAACCTGACGCACAAGGTCAGCCTGGAGACAGATACGTTGACGATCTTGCAGGGGGTCAGCCTGGAAATCAACCGGGGTGAATCCGTCGCCATTGTCGGGCGCTCCGGCTCCGGGAAAACCACGTTGTTGGGGCTGTTGGCCGGATTGGATACCCCATCTGATGGCACCGTTGAACTTGATGGTTCGGTGATCAGCAAGCTCAGTGAGGATGAACGCGCGAAACTCCGGTCCCGCCGTGTTGGCTTCGTGTTCCAGTCATTCCAGTTATTGCCGGCCCTAACCGCGCTGGAGAACGTTATGCTGCCACTGGAGCTGGGCGGTTTCGATTCTCCGAAAGCCAAAGCAAAGGAGTTACTGGAACGGGTCGGGCTTGGCGAACGGCTCTCTCACACCCCGAGGCAGCTTTCCGGTGGCGAACAGCAGCGGGTGGCCATTGCTCGCGCCTTTGCCTCCGAGCCGGCCATCCTGTTTGCCGACGAACCCACGGGCAATCTCGACAACCGCACTGGCGCTGACGTATCCGACCTGTTGATGACCCTGAATCGGGAGCAGGGCACAACATTGGTCATGGTGACCCACGACGAACGGCTTGCCGCCCGCTGTGGCCGACAATTCAATATTGAGGCCGGTGTATTGACCGAGCCCTCGACGGCCCCTCAGCCAGAAGCGGTGAACTGATGGCGGCTTCCAAGAAACTCATGTCGGTCAAACGTGACTGGCGCGAACGGGATGTTCGTGTGGTGCTCTCGGCGCTGATCATCGCGGTTGCCACGGTAGCAACCATTGCCTTGTTCGCCAGCCAGTTGCAGCGCACCCTGGTGTCGTCAGCCAGCTCTTTTCTTGCCGCGGATCGCCAACTGGAAGCGGAAAACGGCCGGCCGATTCCTGAGGGGTGGATGCAGGAAGCCGAGCAAAGAGGGCTGGAAACGGCCCGTATGGTCGAATTCTCCACGATGGTCTTTGGTGCCGGGAATTTCCAGCTGGTGTCGGTCAAGGCGGTGAACAACGAATACCCGCTGCGGGGCGAAGTGGAATACCAGGAGGGTGCGGAGGCACCGAGGCAAACGGTTGCTCATGGCCCTGCGCCGGGCGAGGTCTGGATCAACCCGCGTTTGCTGCGGCTCCTGGAGCTTGAACTGGGAGACACCCTGGAGGTTGGTAATCAGGGGCTGATCATTTCTGGCCTGCTGGTGCGTGAGCCGGACGGCGGCTTCAATATGTCCGCTCTGGCGCCGCGGGTAATGATGCACGTGGATGACGTTGGCGCCACCGGTGTGATTCAGGAGGGCAGTCGGGTTGAATACGTGTACCTGTTTGCCGGTGAAGAAGCGCTGCTCGACGATTACTACGGTTGGCTGCAGCCACGTCTGGAGCCCAGCCACGAGTGGGAGGGTGTGCGCGACGGCGAGACCTTCTCCCGCTCACTGGAGCGGGCTGAGCGTTTTCTGTTGCTGGGTGGCAGCCTGGCGGTGATGTTGGCGGCGGTCGCCGTGGCGGTCGCCAGCCGTCAGTACGCGTTATCGCAACGGGATACCGTCGCGCTGTTGAAAACCCTGGGGGTTCGCAGCCAGGGAATTGGCCGCCTGTACCTGCGTCGATTGGCTCTGTGGGGTATTGTTGGTGCTGTTGGCGGCCTGTTGGTGGCCTTACCCCTGTATTGGCTGCTGTCCAGCGTGTTGGGGGATGTGCTGGAGCGGCAGATAGACTACCAGATTGATCCCAATGCGTTGGCGCCGGCGTTGTTGACAGCGCTGGTGTCGCTGTTTGCCTTTGCGTATCCGCCCATCCGAAGGCTGCGGAATGTACCGGCGATGCGGGTATTGCGAAGCCAGCCCGGCGAATCCGGCCGCGAAGCGATTCCCGACCTGGTGATTGCAGTCGTCGCAATCTTTGGCTTGGTATGGATGTACGCCAGGGAAGTGTCCCTGGTGTTGTCCCTGCTTGGCGGGCTTGCCTTGCTGCTCGGTACTCTGGGCCTGCTTGGGTGGTTGATGGTCACTACACTGCGTCGCATCAGTGGTGGTGGGAACGCCTGGAGGCTGGCACTTGTGGGTCTGTACCGGCATCGCCGAGCCAGCCTGTCCCAGATTGCGGTCTTCGCCATGACGTTGATGCTGGCGGCTACGCTGATCCTTGTCAGAACGTCCCTGCTGGACGACTGGCAGTCGCAATTGCCTGAAGACACGCCCAATCACTTCCTGATCAACATCGCCCCGGAGGCGGTGGATGAGGTGGATGCATTCTGGGCCGAACGCGGGCACCCACTGGAGAAGCTGTATCCCATGGTCCGTGGCCGGCTTACCGAGTTGAATGGGAAGCCGGTGAAGGAAGCCGTGACCAAGGATGAGCGGGTCGGTGCCCTTAACCGCGAGTTAAACCTGACCTGGATGGAAGAATTGCCGGAGGACAACGGCATTGTTGCTGGCCAATGGTTCACGAACGGGCAGACCGACGGTGTCTCCATTGAAGCGGAGCTGGCTGGAAAGCTCGGTGTTGAGGTGGGGGATGAGCTTGGCTTCACCATTGGCTCAGAGAAGATCACGGAAACCGTGACCAGTGTTCGTACGGTCCAGTGGGACAGCATGAAACCCAATTTCTACATGGCGTTTCCTCCGGGAGGTGGGCTGGAAGACATGCCCGCCACGTGGATTACGGCGTTCTATCTGCCGGCGGACCTGAAATCCCAGCTCAACGATTTTTCACGCCGGTTTCCCACGGTTTCCGTACTTGAAATCGACCATGTGATTGAGCGTATTCAGGAAATCGTACGGCAGGTTACCCAGGCTATCGAAGCGATATTGGCGTTGATCCTGGCCGCCGCTCTGGTTGTGATGGCTGCGGTAGTCAGTGCCACCATGCAGGATCGGCAACGGGAAGGTGCGCTGCTGCGGACTCTGGGCGGCCGACAGACACTGCTGGTAAGGAGTACCATGCTGGAATTCGCGTTGCTGGGATTCTTTGCCGGTATTCTCGGCGTTGCGGCTGCGGAAGGCGCCGTCTGGGCGTTGCAGTTCCGCATGTTTGAAGGCGAGTTCCGTTGGCACTGGCAGACCATACTGCCCATCCCACTGTTCAGTGCCCTGGTGTTGGCGCTGTTCGGTCGCTGGCAACTGAAGCCCGTATTGAGCGTATCGCCGATGCTCCTGCTCAGGCGACTTGAATAACAGAGGCGATTCGGGAGTTAACGGTAGTTGGAGAGAATTTCATCCAGTGTGCCGTTCTCCCGGAGGGCTTGGAGTTCCCGGTTAAACGCGTTGGCGAAAGGTGCCCACTCCTTCCGGAGCATCAGTCGGAAACCGTATTCGCTGAGCTTGGTCGAGGTAGTGGTGAACTCCTTCTGGAGCCCCTCGTTCCGCAGGATCCATTTGCCAACCAGACGATCTGCGATCGCGGCGTCGAGATCTTCGCCATGGAGAACGTAAAGGAACATGTCCCGGTCCTTGGAGACGTCAAAGCGCCTGATGTCTCCTGACTCAAAGTACGGTTCCAATGCGGGGTAATGGTAACCGAGGTGGGTTACCAGGGTTTTCGAAAGCAGATCCTCAGGCACTTCAAACTGAAACGCTGAGTCTTTCGGCACAAACAGGACTTCTTCAATATTCACCACGGGGTCTGTGAAGACAAAATCCTCGGGGTTGTCAGTCCATTCCTTCGCCCGGGTGGTGCCGTCTATGTAGCCGTCCATCAGCATCTGATCGACCCGTTTGCGGGGAATTTTTTCGGCGACAACGCGATAATCCAACTGCTCAGCCACCAGGACAACCACGTCCCACATGATGCCGGACTGTTGGTCGCCTTCTGTAATCAGGTAAGGAGGGTAGCCATTCGGCGAGACGTTAAATCGGAATACGCGCTCTGCGTCCTGTGAGGGAGCTTCCTCGTTAGCGAATGCAGTTGCGCCGCAGAGGGACGTAAACAGGAGTGCCAGTGACGCAAAAGAGATCAGGATGTGCCGACTGGATGAGTCTTTGCGCATAGATGCGAGGCTCTGTTTCAAGGAGATATTCTAATCCGGCTACATCCCTGCCAGCTACTGCGGAATTGTCACTGTTTATCCTGTCAATTTCAATGACATGATTTGAATGTTTTTGTAGCGTTGAGTGTCGGCCTGTATTCCCTGAAGGGCCTGAAACACGCGGCCTGAGCCGGGTGCCGGGCGTTACCCGATCAGGCCCAGGCGCGCTTCAGAACCGCGCGAGCATCTTCGAGGCTAACCTCTTTCGGATTGAACATCATGGCGCCGTCGTCCATGGCCATTTCGGCGATGGTATCAAGCTGGTGTTCCTCAACGCTGCCTGTTTCCTTGAGAGTGCGGGGCAGTTTGCAGCGTTTGTGGAGCTCGTCTCGCAGCTTGCGCAGGGCTGATATGCTGGCTTCCGCGCGGCGGCTGGCCGGTGTGGCGGAATAGACATCAGGCCCCTCGAGGTAGAGCAGTAACTCGCCCAGCGGTGCCCGGATCGACTCGAGGTTGTACTCCAGTACGTAAGGCAGGTACAGGCTCATGCACAAACCATGGGGCAGATGGCAGATGGCGCCGGTGGCGTGCCCGAGGGCGTGAACCAGTCCCACCATGGAGTTCGAGAAGGCGATCCCGGCCATGGTCGAGGCCTGCGCCAGCTCCAGTCGGCCATCGCTGTCCTTCGGGTTATCCATGACCTGCAACAGCGAGGTGCTGATCTTTTTAACCGCCGCTGTGGCATAGGCATCACTAAGCGGGTTCTTGGCCATGCAGGTAAAGGCTTCCGTGGCATGGGTCATGGCGTCCATGGCGGTGGCAGCCGTGATGTGGGGAGGCAGTGTCAGTGTCATCCTGGGGTCGATCACGGCCGCATTGGGCAGCAGGAATGACGAAGTGAAGGGGAGTTTCACTGATTTGGTTGTGTCAGTGATGACGGCTACCGACGTTACCTCCGAGCCTGTACCGGCGGTGGTAGGAACCACCAGGAACGGTTTCAGGGGATGTTTGATCACCCCCGCGCCACTGTAGGCGGCGATGTCATCTCCGCCTTCTGACACCAGAATGTTCACGGCCTTGGCGGTATCGATGGCAGAGCCACCACCCACCGCAATGATGGAGTCGCATTTCTCGCTACGATAGATGCCAGCAATGTCCCTGACCACGTCGGTGGACGAATCCGGCGGTACATCGTCGTAGATGCTGATAATTTCCAGCCCGCTTTCCTCGCAGGCCGCGACTACCGGGTCCAGAAGGCCGGCGGCCCTGACACCCTTGTCGGTTACGATCATCGGGCGCTTGGCGGCGAGGCCGGTGAGCTCGTAAGGAATATGCTCAAGAGCCGCTTTGCCGGCGATGACTTTGACCGGGCAGAAAAACTCGTAATATTGGTTCGTCATTATGCTCTTACCGTCTCGACAAAATGGGTTGCAACCTTGAGGTAGATACGGGCTGCGCTGAGGAATTTCTCAGGCAGGTGAAGGTTTGAGGGGTATTCCTTTACCGCACGTTTCGCCACCAGCTTGGGCAGGATGAAGGTTTCAAGCCGATTGAGGACGCGGGTCATGCGAATGGCATAACTGATATCGCCATCCACCAGCATGCGGTCATTGGCGAACGCCACCGAGGTTTTCTCCTGGAACGAGAGCACCAGGAAGGCGTGAGCGATGTGCTTGAACTGAATGGACAGGTCCACCGGGCGAGGTGCGGAGTCCCCATGGTAATGAAAGCGGCCATTCCCGGTGTGTTCAACAATGAGTCGCGACCCGTCTGGCATCACCATCATTTCAAACAGGAAGCCATCGGGCAGGGCCCGGGCTTCCTTTTGCACCGCGGAATCAATTTCACTGACAGCCTGGAGCGCGCGCCCCATCACCTGGAACATCAGCTCCACATAAAGCCGCCGGGCCTGGAACACCATCGGCTGGATACGTTTCGCAAGCATGGCAATCGTCCGATTGTTGTTTAAGTACATCGATTTTTAGAGTTATTGCTCTAAAAGTCAATGCGGACGATGACGTCAGTTCTGCGTCAGTTGGGCCAGCTTGCGTTTTGCTTCCTCGGCCACCTCACCGCCGGCCTCTGCTGCGGTGCTGTAATACTGGATGGCTTCCTGGCGTTTACCCTGCTTGACAGCAACATCACCCAGCCGCAGGTAGGCGATTGATGTCGGCACAACCTGATTGGCCTGGCTCAGGTGTTCGCGGGCTTTGTCATAATTGTTCAGCTCCAGGGCATTCAGGCCGCTGTGAAGCTGGTAAGTGAACATCTCCGGATACAACGACGTGGCCTTGTCGAAGTCTGCGGCGGCTTTATCAAGGTTTTCTTTGGCCCGGTAGATGCGCCCACGAAGTGAGTAGAAAGCGGCTTCTTCCGGTTCTACCTTGATGGCCTCATTCACTTTGGCGAGTGCTTCGTCCAGCTTGTCGTTGCTGGCCAGTTTCATGGCTTCGTCATAGGCATCGTAAGCAGGCTGGCGGCTGCGCAGGAACGACAGCTTCTTCTCGTAGGTTTCTTCGCCCCGATAGCCGCCCGCGCCAATTTTATTGACCAGTTCCTGGTTCTCACGAACGCGTTTCTGTGACGGCGGGTGAGTGGCGAACATGCCTTCAATGAAACTTGTGTCACGGTCCTCAGAGAGCCGCACAAACACTTCCTGCAACTCCACCGCTGCCTGTGGGTCGTATCCGGCGGCTTTCATGTAACGAATGCCGTAGTGGTCGGACTCCAGCTCATCACCCTGGCTGTATTGGGCGAGTGCGAGTTGCGCCCCCATGGCCGCGCCGCCCATGATCAGGCCGGCCCATTCGTTATCAGAGAGGGCAAAACCCAACCCCGCCACGCCTGCGCTGATCAGCATGCCTTGCTGCATGCGCTGGACACTGTGGCGAGCGGCGGCGTGAACAATTTCATGGCCAAGGACTGATGCCAGCTGGGCTTCATCTTCCAACTCCATCAGCAAGCCACGGTTGATGGCAATCTTGCCACCCGGGAGCGCCCAGGCATTGGGCACACTGCTGTTCAACACCACGAACTCGTAGGGCAGGTCGGGCCGATCACTGACCTTTGCCAGCTTCTGGCCTACCTGGCTGACGTACAGATTCAATTCCGGGTCGAGATAGAACTGGCCGCCCTGGGTTTGCTGAGTGGGCTTGTATTGCTCACTGCCAATGGAGAGTTCCTGGCTCTCGGGAATCAATGACAGCTGCTTTTCGCCGGTTACCGGGTTGACTGAACAACCTGCGAGGAAGGCCACCAGCACGAAAACGGAAAGATGTCGAAAGCCTTTGTGAACGTTCACGATAAACTCCTTGTTTGAATACCTGGGCAGACCCTGGCAGATATCCGCGGTCGCCATTGCTGGGCATTGGGATGTTTATACCATATCCCTGTGAGCGCCTGTGATACTACCCGTAAGAGCTTGTTGTGTGGAGGCTTTGTTGGCTTTGCGGTATGATCAAAGGCTCCAATTCCCGTTTTATACCGCATCCGGAACGACTTCATGAGCAACTATCTGGAACTCATTGCCCTGGTCTGGTTTTTGATCTGCTGGCTGGGCTATTCCGAGTATTCCAGGCGCAAGGCCAATGATCGACCCTGCCTGTCCAACACACTCGACCTATACCGTGAAGACTGGATGCGCGTGATGCTCCGCCGGGATAACCGCATATCCGACGCGTCCGTGGTTGGCAATCTGGAGCGCAACGGCGCCTTTTTTGCATCCAGCTGCCTGTTGATCCTGGCCGGTATCATTACTGCACTGGGATACACCCAAGAGGTCATGGAAGTGTTCAGTACCATGCCGTTCGGCACCTTGCCCAGCCGGGAAATCTGGGAAATGCGGATGGTCGTGTTGATGGTGATTTTCATCTACGCGTTCTTCAAGTTCACCTGGTCCATGCGGATGTACAATTTCGTCTCCGTGCTGATTGGCAGTGCACCGCTCACAACCGATACCAAGGCAAGTCCTGCTGCCCGGGAAGCCTTTGCAAAGAGCGCCGGAAGGGTTTGCAATCTTGCGGGCGATGCCTTCAACCTGGGGTTGCGCTCTTACTATTACGCATTGGCCGTGGTTTCCTGGTTTATCCACCCGTTGGTATTCATGGGTGCTTCTACCTTGATCGTCATCGTTTTGTACCGTCGGGAGTTCCGTTCTACCGCGCTGAGGGCGCTGCGAGACGGCAAGGTGTTCGAGGAGCCGCTGCCAAAGTCGGACACTGAGAAAGACTCCGGTAAAGAATCGGATAAAGAAACCTAACACTGACGTGATGAGCCGAACGTTATGAAAGATTCCATTGGGATGGATCGGGTGCGCCGGTTTATCGACACCCTGAACCAGGGGCGAGAACTGGGCTTGACGGTAACCGCGGTAAAAAATGGGCAGTTGACGCTGTGCCTGCCGTACAGTGACCGTATCATCGGTAACCCGGACACGGGAGTGATCCACGGTGGCGCCATCACGACGTTGATGGATACGGCGTCTGGCTCCGCGACCCTGTGCGCCCTGGACGAATTCGAGCTATGCCCGACTCTGGACCTGCGAGTGGACTACATGCGCCCGGCCGAGCCCCGTAAACCGGTATATGCTCGGGCGGAAGCCTACAAGGTTACCCGCAACATTATTTTTACCCGTTGCGAGGCCTTCCAGGACCCCGGTGAGACCATCGCGAACTGCGTGGGCACCTTCATGCGGATCGGCAGGGAAGCAACCCCGAAATCCTTCCGCGATCTGATTACCGGAGGCGAAGAATGACCAACCCGGAAATCCTCCGCTATACCCAGGAAACCGGTGACTTCTCCCGCATGCTGGAAAGTATCCCTTACGCCCGGTTTATCGGCCTGGAGTGTGATCGCTATGGCGATGACCTGATCTTCCGCCTGCCGAAGAAGGAAGAAAACCTGGGCAATCCGATACTGCCGGCCATCCATGGCGGGGTGATTGGTGGCTTCATGGAGCTTTCTGCGTTGATTTACCTGATGATGTCCCAGGAAACCCTGCGCATGCCCCGCATTGTGGATTTTTCCCTGGATTACCTGCGTGCCGGCCTCGACCGCGAGACCTTTGCGGAATGTCAGCTCACCCGCCAGGGCAACCGCGTAGCCAATGTGATGATCACCGCCTGGCAGAAGTCCCGCTCCCAGCCCATCGCGACCGCACGGGCGCACTTCCTTCTGGAAGACTGAATTCGTTGGATCGGGGTTGAAATGCCCCGGTCTAGCCCCATTTCTGGTTCTAACAACTCAGGCACTGGTGCAGGCAAGCAGTTGAGGATGGGCTTACGAAACACGCCTCGAGACGTCCCTGTGCGGCTCGGGCTCCGCCATCCATGGCTCCGCACGGTTTCGTAAGCCCATCCTCAACTGCTCGCCCGGGCTCCGTGCCAGAATCAGTATTACTCAATAGTCGGGTGGCGTGGGTTTGAAGCCCTGTCCAAAACCGTGCGGAGCCATGGATGGCGGAGCCGAGCGTACATGGATGTATTCACAGCGTGTTTTGGACAGGGCTTCGAACCCGCGCCGCTCCACCGAAGCAAACACAGCAGGAGACAAAACAAGCCATGACGGTTGAATCGCAAAAAGAGACCCTGGGTTTTCAGACCGAAGTTAAGCAGCTGCTTAACCTGATGATCCACTCCCTGTACTCCAACAAGGAAATTTTCCTTCGTGAGTTGATTTCCAACGCGTCGGATGCGGAAGACAAACTGCGTTTCGCTGCATTGAAAGACGACAGCCTGTTCGAGGGCGACCCGGAACTGAAAATCCGCCTCGACTTCGATGCAGAAAAGAACACCGTCACGCTGAGCGACAACGGTATTGGCATGAACCGGGACGATGTTATCCAGAACCTGGGCACCATCGCCAAGTCCGGCACTGCGGAGTTTCTCAAGCAGCTTTCCGGTGATGAGAAGAAGGACAGCAAGCTGATCGGTCAGTTTGGTGTCGGCTTCTATTCCTCATTCATCGTGGCCGATTCCGTGGAAGTGTTTACCCGCCGCGCCGGTGCACCGGTGGAAGAGGGCGTTCATTGGCAGTCTGCGGGTGATGGCCAGTTCACCATTGAGAATGTGGACCTGAACGAGCGCGGCACGCAGATCGTCCTGCACCTGAAGGATGACGCCAAGGAATTTGCCGACGGTTTCCGTCTGCGCAACCTGGTGAAGAAGTACTCCGACCACATTTCTTTCCCGGTGGTGATGAAGTCCGAATCTGAAGAAGAGGGTGAAAAGGGCGAGTATGAGACGGTCAACGACGCCACCGCCCTGTGGACGCTGTCTCGCAGTGAGATCAAGGACGAGGAGTACAAGGAGTTTTACAAGCACATTGCCCACGATTTCGAAGACCCGCTGACCTGGTCGCACAATAAGGTGGAAGGCAAGCTCGATTACACCAGCCTGCTGTATGTGCCTGGGCGTGCGCCGTTTGACCTGTATAACCGGGAAGCGCCCCGCGGCCTGAAGCTGTACGTGCAGCGCGTGTTCATCATGGACGACGCAGAGCAGTTCCTGCCGTTGTACCTGCGCTTCACCAAGGGTGTGATCGATTCCAACGACCTGTCACTGAACGTCTCCCGTGAGATCCTGCAGAACGACAGCACCGTTGAAAGCATCCGTACAGCGGTGACCAAGCGGGTTCTGGATATGCTGTCCAAGCTGTCCAAGAAAGAGCCGGAGCAGTACCAGAAGTTCTGGAATGAATTTGGCACTGTGCTGAAGGAAGGCCCGGCGGAAGACTTCAGTAACCGCGAGAAAATCGGCGGCCTGCTGCGCTTTGCGTCCACCCATACCGGTGAGCAGGCGCAGACCGTGTCTCTGGATGAGTACATCGGCCGTATGAAGGAAGGCCAGAGCAAGATTTACTACATCACCGCCGACAACTTCATGGCCGCCAAGAGCAGTCCGCACCTGGAAGTGTTCCGCAAGAAAGGCATCGAGGTGCTGATCCTCTCTGACCGCATCGATGAGTGGATGATGGGCTACCTGAACGAGTACGACGGCAAACAGTTCCAGGACGTTGCCCGTGGTGATCTCGACCTTGGCGAAGTGGAAACTGAGGAAGACAAGAAGCACAAGGAAGAGGCTGCCGAGGAACACAAGAACCTGCTGGAGCGCATCAAGACCGCACTGGATGACCGGGTGCAGGAAGTGCGGGTAACCAACCGCCTGACTGATTCACCGGCCTGCCTGGTGGTTGGCGACTTCGATATGGGCGCGCAGATGAAGAAAATCATGGAAGCGGCGGGCCAGAAAGTGCCCGACAGCAAGCCGATTTTCGAGATCAACGTTGAGCATCCGCTGGTTCAGCGCCTTGAGAACGAGCAGGGCGAGGACCGCTTCAAGGAGCTGTCTGCAGTATTGCTGGACCAGGCCACATTGGCCAGTGGTGAACAACTGCAGGACCCGGGCGCGTATGTAAGCCGCCTGAACCGCCTGCTGCTTGAGCTTGCCAACTAAGGCCGCCTGATGCAGCAGATTATCGTGGACGTCGATATCAGCCCTGATGAGTGGATCAAGCTCTATCAGGGTTCGGCGACGGACGTCCACACCAGGGCCCGGGACGGGCGTTCCGTCCGCTTCCCGGCCCGTATTCTCTCCCGCTTTTACCTTCGTGACGGCGTCCAGGGCAGTTTCCGTATCCTGTTTGATGACCAGGGCAAGTTCGTCAGCGTGGAACGCTTGTAATTCCGGCCTACCAACGCCCTTAAAAGTTCTCTACAATTCCCACCCGTTTATTCCTTGATCAATTCGTGGAGCCCCAATGCGAATAATCCTTGCCCCAATGGAAGGGCTGGTTGATGCACCCATTCGAGAGACACTGACAGCCGTTGGTGGCATCGACCGGTGCGTAACGGAATTTATTCGCGTGACTCAGGGCATGCTGCCGCCCCGTATTTTCTACAAGTACGCCCCGGAACTGCACAACGGCTGCGAAACCCAGGTTGGCGTGCCGGTGGCCGTTCAACTGTTGGGCTCGGACCCCGTCCAGATGGGCCGGCATGGCGCCAAGGCGGTGGAGCTGGGCGCCACACAGGTTGATATCAATTTCGGTTGCCCCGCCAAGACTGTGAACAAGCACAAGGGTGGCTGTGTGCTCATGCGCGAGCCCGAATTGATGCAGCAGATTACGGAAGCGGTTCGTGCCGCCGTACCTGCCCATGTGCCGGTGACCGCGAAAATGCGTCTGGGGTACGATGACCGTTCCATGGGCGTTGCCTGTGGCCAGGCGCTGGAAGCGGCCGGCGCGTCCGAAATCGTGGTTCACGCCCGCAGTAAGGTGGATGGATACAAGCCGCCGGCTTACTGGGAAGATGTGGCCCGAGTCAGGGAAGCGGTTAATGCCCATGTGATCGCCAATGGCGAGATCTGGACCGTGGCGGATTACTGGCGCTGCCGGGAGGTCTCCGGCTGTGACGATGTGATGATTGGTCGTGGGCTGATCGCCCGACCGGATCTGGCACGGCGGATTCGTGCCAGTCAACGTAAGGAGTCGGTGGCGGATATGACCTGGCCCGAGGTGGTCAGGCTGGTAGAGGGCTACGCCGTTGCGCTGCAGGAACGCCTTGAAGACAGGTTCGTGACCGGCCGTATCAAACAATGGCTGAACTATCTGCGTGGCGGCTACGCGGAGGCCCAGTGGCTGTGGCCTGAAGCCAGAAAGATCCGTGACGTGGCACCCATGCTGGCTTGCCTGCGACAGCCCGTCCCGGTGACTGAAGCTGCATAGATCTGTTCACGTTTACTGCTCCGGAATTCCATTCTCCAGCTACACTGCTATGAAGTGACGCATCCATCGTATTGGTTACGGTACCGCCAAAAACCGTGGAGAGGGAGAAATGAACAACGCCTGCAAGAGCCTGGTTGCTGCCTTTCTGGCAAGCACCGTATCGCTGTCGGCTGCCGCCGACTCCGTCAAGGTCACCCCGCTTGGGAGCCATGATGGCGAATTCTGCGCCATGGACCGGGCGCTCATCTTTGAAGACCCCAATGGCACCCGTATTCTCTATGACGCCGGTCGAACCGTTGCGGGTGCCGATGATCCCCGATTAGGCAACATTGATGTGGTGCTGGTCTCCCACGTTCATGGCGACCATGTGGGGGATCGCCATATCCGCGACGTCAATCAGGGTAGCTGTGGTGGGCCGGAGGTTCCGGTGGTGGTGCTTCCCGAGTCCAATTCCGTGAACATCACCGCCGCCAAGAAGGCAAAGATCGTAACGGGTAGCGAAATGCCGGCGTTTTTCGCCAGCAAGCTCAAAAGCGTTGAGGGTAATCCAGAGGATTCACTGCTGGTGAGGTTCGGGGCTGAACGGGTGGTGGGCGGTGTGGCCATCACGACCGTGCCCGCCGTGCACAGTAACGGCCTGTCGCCGAGCTTTCTCACCGGCCCGCTGGCGGAATACCTGAAAGCGGCGGGCGTCGGCGCCAGTGTCGGACCGCCCACCGGCTACGTGCTCACGTTCACCAATGGCCTGGTGGTGTACCTGTCCGGCGATACCGGTATCACCGCTGAGCAGAAACTGGTTGTCAAAGACCACTACGGCGCCAGCCTTGTGGTTCTCAACATCGGTGACACCTACACCACGGGCCCGGAAGAGGCGGCCTACGTGGTAAATGACCTGATCACGCCAAACGCGGTGATCGCGTCCCACGCCAATGAGGCCGCCACACAGGATGGCATGGTCCGGGACGGAACGCGCACCAAACAGTTCATCAGCCTGTCCTCAATGCCCGTTCACGTTCCTCTTAGTGGCAAAACCATGAGCTTTGATGGTACTGCCCACTGCACCGACGGTTGTTGAAAGGAAGGCTGGCCGTAGCGGTCAGCCTTCCATTTCTGATGAGTATTGCCCCAGGGTGGCCAGGCTGTTCAACTTGGCACGTTTAACCATTGCGGCCTGGGCAGCTTCGCGGTTGGAGGAAATACCTGCCCAGGCTTTCTGGGCCGGCTCCTGCAGTGCCCGCCCGTAGGAAAAGCTGAGTGTCCAGGGCAGGGGCGGGCCACTGTTCATGGCGTTCAGGTTCAGGGTCGCTTCCGCCGGGGTCTGGCCACCGGACAGGAAGTTGATACCAGGCACCGCTGCCGGCACCACACGCCGGAACACTCCCAAGGTGTGTTTTGCCACGTCCTCTGGGCTTGCCTTCTGGCCATTGGCGTTGCCAGGCGTCACCATGCTGGGTTTGAGGATCATGGTCTCAAGCTCAACACGATGGCGTCGCAGGGCCTGAAATACCTCGTTGATAACGGCCTCGTTCACCTCCGCGCTTCGCTCGATGCTATGGTTGCCATCGATCAGCACTTCGGGTTCCACAATGGGCACCACGCCGCAGGACTGGCAGATGGCGGCATAGCGTGCCAAGACCTCGGCATTTGCCTCGATGGCGGCGCGACTGGGGTTGGTATCGGTGATGTGGTAAACGTTCCGCCACTTGGCAAACCGCGCACCGAGTTGTTTGTAGTCTTCAAGCCGTTGGGCTAGCCCATCCAGGCCCTCGGTAATCTCATCACCGGGTGCATTAATCATCGGGCCCTTGCCCTTATCCACCTTAATGCCGGGCACAATGCCCTGTTTTGCCGCCACAGAGGGTAGGCTGGCGCCATCGTCCGCGTGCTGTCGCAGGGTTTCCTCGAACAGGATCACACCACTGACGTACTCTCCCAGCCCCGGCGCAGCGAGAATCAGGTTGCGGTAGTGTCGTCGGTTCTCTTCGGTGGATTCCACACCAACCGCCTTGAACCGTTTGGCGATGGTTGGGTTGCTCTCGTCCGCCGCCAGAATGCCCTTACCTTCGCAGACCAGTTCACGGATGGTGCTTTCAAGCTGTTCCTGAGTGTTCATCCAAAACTCCCGTCGCTATGCCAGTGAACGTTTAAAACTCTGGTTTCAAACCCCGAGTGTTCAGTATAGATCTTCAGCAAGCAGATCACAGTTATCAACCGGTAACTCGCGGGAGATATAGTGATAAACAAAAACTATGGTATTGGTACGAAAAAACAACCTGAACTAATAGTGAAAAATGGGAGTACATTGACTAGATTGGTAGCTGATTGGTTCAGTTTGTCAGTGCAACAACGATCAATGAAACAGTGAAATAGATGGTAGCAACCCACGGAGAGAGTGATATGAGCGGAAACGAAGGTAAATGCCCGGTTATGCACGGGGCCCGCACAAAGCTGCAGGACGAGGGTCCGGGTGTCAACGATTGGTGGCCGAACCAGCTGAACCTGGGTATTTTGCACCAGCACAACCCCAAGTCTAACCCGTTGGGGGAAGACTTCAACTACGCCGAAGAATTCAAGAAACTTGACCTGCCTGCGGTCAAGAAAGACATCGAAGCCGTATTGAAAGATTCACAGGACTGGTGGCCCGCGGATTACGGCCATTACGGTCCGTTCATGATCCGTATGGCATGGCACAGCGCCGGTACCTATCGAACCGGTGATGGCCGCGGTGGTGCCGGCACCGGCAACCAGCGTTTCGCGCCCATCAACAGCTGGCCTGACAATGGCAACCTGGACAAAGCTCGCCGCCTGCTATGGCCTGTCAAACAGAAGTATGGCAACAAGCTGTCCTGGGCCGACCTGTTTATCCTGACCGGCAACGTGTCCCTTGAGTCCATGGGCTTCAAGACCTTTGGTTTTGCCGGTGGTCGTGAGGACATTTTCCAGCCCGAGGAAGACATTTACTGGGGTGCGGAAAGGGAATGGCTGGCCACCAGCGACAAGCCGAACAGCCGTTATTCCGGTGATCGCGATCTGGAAAACCCCCTGGCTGCGGTACAGATGGGTTTGATCTACGTGAATCCGGAAGGCCCGGATGGGAATCCGGACCCGCTGGCATCGGCTCGTGACATTCGCGAGACCTTTGCTCGCATGGCGATGAATGACTATGAAACAGCAGCCCTGACCGCTGGCGGTCACACCTTTGGTAAGACCCACGGGGCCGGTGATCCCGACAAAGTTGGTCCAGAACCGGAAGCAGCGCCGATCGAAGAGATGGGCCTGGGCTGGAAGAGCAGCCATGGCAGCGGCAAGGGCCGTGATGCTATCACCAGTGGTCTCGAGGGCGCCTGGACGCCCAGCCCCACCCAGTGGGACATGAGCTATTTTGACGTGCTGTTTGGCTACGAGTGGGAACTGACCAAGAGCCCGGCCGGCGCCCAGCAGTGGCGGCCGAAAGGATTGACCGAGAAAGACATGGCGCCTGATGCGGAAGATCCGTCCAAGCGCGTGGGAATCATGATGTCCACCGCCGATATGGCGATGAAGCAGGACCCGGAATACCGCAAGATCTGCGAGCACTTCCATAAGAACCCGGAAGAGTTTGCGGACGCCTTTGCTCGCGCCTGGTTCAAGCTGACCCACCGCGATATGGGCCCGAAAGCCCGCTATCTCGGCCCGGAAGTGCCGGCAGAAGACCTGATCTGGCAGGATCCGGTGCCAGCGGTCGATCACGAACTGATCAATGCCCAGGACATTGCTGACCTTAAGAGCAAGATCCTGGGAGCGGGTCTGTCGGTCTCCGAGCTGGTTTACACCGCATGGTCTGCCGCGTCGACGTTCCGTGGCTCCGATCTGCGCGGTGGGGCCAACGGCGCCCGCATCCGCCTGGCTCCCCAGAAAGACTGGGAAGTAAACGAGCCACAGCAACTGGCGAAGGTGCTGCAGGCGCTTGAAGGCATCCAGAAGTCCTTTAACGATGCCCAGTCGGGCAACAAGAAGGTTTCCCTGGCTGACCTGATCGTGCTCGGCGGTAATGCCGCGGTTGAGAAGGCCGCCAAGGATGCAGGCCACAGCATCGACGTGCCGTTCTCACCAGGACGCACCGATGCAACCGATGACCAGACGGACGTTGAAGCCTTTGACTGGCTCAAGCCCGAAGCGGACGGCTTCCGCAACTATCGCCGCGCGGCGTTCACCGTTTCCGACGAGGAAATGTTGATCGACAAGGCGCAGTTGCTGAACCTGAGCGCACCGCAGATGACGGTGCTGGTAGGTGGCTTGCGGGTACTGGGTGCCAATTACAAGCAATCGAAGCACGGTGTATTGACCAACTCGCCGGGCAAACTCACGAACGATTTCTTCGTGAACCTGACCGACCTTAACACCGAGTGGAAGCCAACATCGGCTGACGCGGACGTGTTTGAAGGGCGCGATCGCAAAACCGGCGACGTGAAGTGGACCGGTACCCGTGTGGACCTGATCTTCGGTTCCAACTCGCAGCTTCGCGCGGTGTCTGAGGTGTATGCCCAGGCAGACGCGAAGGAGAAGTTCGTCAAGGACTTCGTCACCGCCTGGAACAAGGTGATGAACGCGGATCGCTTCGATCTGTCGTGATTGAATGCCCGCACCAAAGTGCGGGCATTTCGATAGTAAAACGGCGTTTCAATGAAAGTTGAAACGCCGTTTTTTTATGCAAGTTCTGCTATTCAGAGCCCCTGGGCACCCCTGCGAAGCCAGTCATGCACAAACGCCAGCTTGTGGCGCGCGAAATCCGACAGAACAAAGGGGTACAGGTCAGACAGACCCATTGATCGGTTTACATGGTTCACGCCCATGGCGATGGACGCGGCGATATGGATCAAACGCTGGGCGTCTGGTTCTGAATAGGGATCCCAGTTCGGACCTGGCACTTCCGGAGAGGTTAAACCGGAGGCCACAAAGCTGTCGGTCAGGTCCGTCAGGTGTAACAGATGCGCCGTGGTTTCCGCCCAGTCTTCATGGGGATGGGCCGAGGCATAGCTGGTGAGGTAGAACTTTTTCCAGTCCTGCGGCGGGCCGTTCTCATAGTGGTGCTGAAGTGCACCCGGGTAGCTGATGCGCTCGTCACCAAACATTGCGCGGAAGGCATCCAGGAAGTCCTCACGCAGGCTCAGACGCCACCAGAGCATGTGGGCAATCTCATGGCGCATGTGGCCAATCATCGTTCTGTAGGGCTCTTCCAGCGCCTCCCTGCGGGTGGTGCGCAGCACCGGGTCTGCCTCTGCGACACTGATGGTGACGACGCCCTGGGCGTGGCCCATTGGCACCGGAGTAGGGCCCTCGGCGAGCATATGGAACACCGGCCTTGCGCCGGGGTCTTCCGGGCGAAACCAGTGCCAGCGACCCAGATTATCGATCACCCAGCGTTTGGAGGCCTCGGTTTGGGCCCAGTTGGGGATGGCGTTGGCAATCGATGGGTCTGGTGCCAGCGCCGTCATTGCACAGGCGCGACAGAAAGCGCCTTGCTCCGGTGCGATCCAGTTGCAGCCAATCACGTCCCGGTTGGCGCAGAAGGGTGGCATCGGTAGAAATGCTCGTGCCTGGGGGTCGTAGGCCACAGGCGTACCGTCAGCCGTAGCAAGATTATCAAACCAGAGAGAGCCGGAACCGACGGGATTGGCGAAAACGCGCATAAAGAAAGTCTTCCAGCGGAATGGACTTCGAGTATAGGAATTGACTGCGCCGGATGTCCAACCCTGCGTTGACGGGCTTGTCAGATATTTCACATGTGTAGTATATTTGATTCACATGTGAAGTAACTGGATGACTAATGGATAAACGGTTTTTCTATCTCCTGAACAAGGCCCGCCATCGAGTTTACAAACACGCTGACCAGCGCAGCGAAGAAGCGCTGGGTATTTCGGTCACCCAGGTGGGGGCTCTGTTGCTGGTTGCGGGTGACGAGGGGTGTCTGCTGAAGGACCTGGCCCACAGCCTGCACCTGAACAGTTCCGCGCTGACGGGGCTGGCCGGGCGGATGGAGAACAAGGGCCTGTTGGAGAGACGCACCTGTGACAGGGATGGCCGTGCATCCCGCCTGTATCTCACCGATGTCGGGCGCGAGAAAATCGAGAGCGCCAAACCGCTAATCACGGAATTGAACAATCGTATGACCGAGGGTTTCAGTGACGAAGAAGTGACCGTCATCCTTAAGTTCCTCAATCATCTCGCCAACGATTTCTGACACCAGGGCAAGGTATTCGGCAAGTATCAGGAGAACTATCATGAGTGCCAGGGAGTCTTCATTACCCCCAACCAATAGAAAGGATGTGCCCGTCACAACACCGGGTGGTCATCGAATCCAGCTTCGGGTATTTCCTGCGGCTCAGTCCAGTTCGGTCGTCATCGTAGCTGGCGCTATGGGTGTGGGGCAGCATTGCTACGAGAAATTCGCACGCTATCTGAGCAGCCAGGGCTTTACCGCGATAACCTTCGATTATTTCGGTATGGGCGCCTCCCTGAACAGCCATCTTCGGGATTGCCCGGTCAAGGTGACGGAGTGGGGGAGTGAAGACTGCCGGGCGGTTATCGACTTCGCCCGGCAGCATTACCCAGGGCAGCGTCTTCAATGGATTGGGCACAGCGTCGGTGGCCAGTTGCTGGGTATGACGCCGAACGTAAACGATCTGGATCACGCGGTTACCGTCGCCTGTGGCAGCGGCTATTGGCGTGAGAATTCACCACCCACCAAACGCATTGCCTGGTTTTTGTGGTATTTCATGGCACCTGTCAGTGTGCGGATGTTTGGCTATTTTCCCGGAAAGCGCCTGAACATCGTGGGTGACTTACCGCCCAATGTGATACGCCAATGGCGGCAATGGTGCCTCGACCCCGAATACGCGGTGGGGAAAGAAGGCCGGGCACTGCGCGAGCAGTTCGCTGCGGTAAAGGTACCCATTTCCGCCGTTGCCTTCTCTGATGACGAAATGATGTCCCGGCGGAATGTTGATTCACTGCACAGTTTCTACACTCACGCGGCTGTCACGATGCACCGAGTTCATCCGAAGGAGGTTGGCGAAAGTCGCATTGGCCATCTTGGGTGGTTCCGCGAGCAATATGAAACGTCGATCTGGCAAAACACGTTGCTGCCACTGCTTCGTTGATCGGGCAGAATGTTCACTCTGGCGGGCGCTTCAGTGCGACGATTTTCGCGCCCGCCAGAATCGAGCGATGGCCGGTTTAACGCTTACGCCATGAACCAGGATCGACAGGGCGACCACCACCAGGGTCAGGTGAATCAACTCCAGGGCAATGTTTTCCGGCAGCCCATGTTGGATGGCGTACATCAGATAGTAGAGGGAGCCAATGCCCCGCACACCGAACCAACCCGCGAGATTTCGCAACCGGATCGGCGCCTTGCTGCCGAGCAGGCCAAGGTGAACACTGATGGGGCGGGCGACGAAGAACAGAAAGGCGGCGAAACCAACCGCGCGCCAGCTCCATGAATCCCAGAACAGGGAACCGCCAATCAGCAGGACCAGAACGATTTCTGCCAGCCTCTCCAGATGTTCGTTGAATATCAGAGAGCTCTGATGCACATGGGCAATGGCCAGCGGCGCCTCGCCCGGATAGGTTTCTCCGGACGTTGCATCTGAATAGGACTGCTTAAGACCGGCCAGCTTCAGTTCGGTATGCCGCAATGCCACTGCCGCGCTGAATACCGCCAGAAATCCCCAGGCATTGACCAGCAGACTGATGCCATAGGCAAACGCAATCAGGCCCAGCCCAAGAAAACTTTCCAGAAACTCGGAGTGGGTGAACGTGGTGCGCAGTTTCTGAACCAGCCAGCCGACCAGGCAGCCGGCCACAATGCCGATGACGATTCCCGCGCCGCTGGCCCAGACAACATCAACCGCGAACCATCGCCACCCGACGTCTCCCAGATCATGCAAACCTAACAGTCCGAGCCCCAGCATCACGAAAGGAAAGGCGCTGCCGTCGTTCATTCCTGCTTCACTGGTTAGCGCAAACCGCAGCCGGTCAGGATCATCGGCATGCCGAACCTGTACTTCGGTGGCAAGCACCGGATCGGTGGGCGCCACTACGGCACCAAGCAGTACGGCTGCGCCTAGGGGCAGGGCCAGCCAGAAGTATCCAAACAGCGCCACAATACCCACGGTCAGCGACATTGACACAACCGCCAGTCTCAGGGGGTTGCGCCACCGCCTGAAGGTCACCGGTGCAGGCATTTTCACGCCCGCGCAGTACAGCGAAATCAACACGGCTATTTCGGTCAGTAGTTCCAGCAGTGCGGATTCTTCAAGTGGGTTGAAGTGGAACAGTCCAAAGCCCATCGGGCCGACAACAAAACCGACCAGCAGGTACACAATGGCTGACGTGGCAGGCCCGTTTTTGATGTAGGACGCCGTAAAGCCCACTAACAGAAGAAGGGCGCCCAGTAATAGAAACCAGGTAGCAGTGGTCATAGGTAACTCAGTAAGAGAGTGGTGAAGTAAAGGCCTCGCGGTAATCGAGATTCCTAACGATGCGCTCTTATCCGGAATTCTGCCAGCGGAAAGCCCCGAGTTTCCTATACGGTTCAGTAATTACCGATGCGGCCGCGGGTATCGGTGAATCGGGGGCTTGACCTAAACTAAGGTTTAGGTCTTATCGTCCATAACCACATCCACAATACAGCGAGGAGACCAATATCATGAGCCAGGACATTGAGGTGGGCGTTATCTATGGCAGCATCCGTGAGGCCCGGCGTAACAATCCTTATGGGGAGGTAACGGCATGAATACAGCGGTTAAGGAAGACTCTATTTCCCTGAACGGAGCACGTGTTCTGGTGTTGGGGCGTTCCGATGCGGTCCTGGAAGCGGTGCTGAGTGAACTCCGGGCCCTGGGTATCGATGCCAGGGGCACGGCTGAGCCTGAGAAGGCAACGGAACGTTACGACGCCCGGGATTATGATCTCATTGCTCTTGGGCGAGGTCTTCTTGGTGAAGCCGGCCAGTCCCTCAAAGCACAGTTCCGGGAGCGCAACGCCGATGTGCGCTTCCTGGATACCTACGCCCCCTTTGCGGTCTATGAGATTGCCACGGCTCTGGAGTGCTCGTACCCACCGAATGTGGACCTGGAGCCTTACCTGGCACGCATCGGTAGTGAGGGGCCCGTGGCACCGACCCTGGAGACTCTCAAAGAACTCCATGAGCGCCATCCGGACGCCATCCCGTTCGAGGCCATTGATGTACTGCTGGAGCGCGGCGTGAATATCGCCCCAGATGCCGTAGAAGACAAGCTGGTCCATGGCAGGCGCGGTGGTTACTGCTTTGAGCACAATGGCCTGTTCAAGAGAGTGCTTGAGGCCATCGGTTTCCACGTGGAAGGCCTTTCTGCCCGCGTACGCTGGAATGCAGCACCCGGCACGGCCCCGCAGCCATACTCTCACATGGCGCTAAGGGTTGTTGTGGACAACGTGCCGTGGCTGGTGGACGTGGGTTTTGGAGGCTGCGTACTCACGACGCCGCTCCGCATGGACACGATAGAACCCCAGGCCACTTCCCACGAGACTTTTCGGCTGATCCCGTTCGGGCCGGGAATGCTGCTACAGATGTGGATAGACGAGCAATGGAAGCCCGTCTACGAGTTGTCTGGAGAACCCCGTCTGGAAGGTGACTACGAGGTTGCCAACTGGTACACCGCTGAGCACCCGGATTCACACTTCCGGAAAAACCTGATGGTGGCTCGCACCACCACGGAGGCCCGCTACACACTGCTGAACGGCCGCTATACGGTCCGTTATTCCGATGGCCGTACTCACCGGGAGGTCCTGGAGGCAGATGGTATAGAACGGGTGCTGGCGGATACATTCCAACTGCCGGTGCAACCGGACTGGCGCCCAATGATTGAGCGTGCTGCCTTGCTGACCGAGCGCTAGCATGGCCCCTGCTGAATTCAGTCCCCCGAGAGGGCCTGATTCACCGCCTGCGCCGCATGGATCGCCGTTGTGTCATACAGCGGGACGGGGGTATCGGTCTGCTTGATCAGCAGGCCGATTTCCGTGCATCCCAGGATGACAGCTTGCGCACCTTGCTCGGCCAGTGAGTTGATGACGGCCAGATACGTTTCCCGGGAAGCCGCCTGGATCTCGCCTTGGCAGAGTTCTTCGTAGATGACCCGATGAACCTCCGCCCGCTGGGGAGCATCCGGTGTGACCACCTCAATGCCAGCCGCTTCCAGGCGCTCGCGGTAGAAGGCCTGCTCCATGGTAAACCGTGTGCCCAGGAGCCCCACGCGCTGGATATTGTCCTGTGTCAGCACCTTCGCTGTGGCATCGGCAATGTGAAGCAGGGGGATGTTGATAGCCTCTTCAATCTCCGGCGCTACTTTGTGCATGGTGTTGGTGCCGATCATCAGAAAATCCGCTCCCGCGTTCTCCAGGGAAAGCGCTGCGCCGGAAAGAATCCTGGCGGTTGCCGGCCAGTCTCCCTGGTGTTGAAGCGCTTCAATTTCCGCGAAGTCCACGCTATAGAGCACCAGCTTTGCGGAATGCAATCCGCCCAGACGTGATTTCACGCCCTCATTGATCAGCCGGTAATAGGTTTGAGTGGATTCCCAACTCATGCCGCCAAGAAGGCCAATGGTTTTCATAAAACGCTCCCTGTTCTAACAATGGTAGACACGATGAGACTAACAAATACGTCCGTAGCTGTATTGGATAGTTGAACATCTCAGGTATTCGGGGCAATGTGGAACTTCCCGAACATACGCATAGGAGCGGTGCCGTGAGTAATGTATTGGAGTCTGCCGAACAACGTTGCGACGCTATCGAGGCACCCTGCAGTGCAATTCAAACCATACTGAGCCCTCGCATCACGGATCTCGGTGGGTTTTCCGTGCGCCGCCTGCTACCGACTGCAAAACAGAAAATGGTTGGCCCCTGGATCTTTTTTGATGAAATGGGGCCGGCGGATTTTCCGGCGGGGCAGGGCATCAATGTGCGCCCGCATCCGCACATTGGCATAGCAACCGTGACCTACCTGTTCGAGGGCGAGATTCTCCATCGGGATTCCATCGGCAGCCTCCAGCCCATCCGCCCCGGCGACATTAACCTGATGGTGGCCGGCCGTGGCATCACCCATTCTGAACGTGAACGCCCCAGCATCACAGTAGAGGATCACCGGCTGCATGGCCTGCAGCTCTGGCTGGCGCTGCCGGAAGACCACGAGGAGACAGAGCCAGCTTTCCATCATTATCCAAGTGACGACATCCCAGCGATCACCATCCAGGATGTCCCGGTACGGGTTATGATCGGTAGCGCCTATGGTGTGGCTTCCCCGGTGCGACAATTCAGCGACACCCTATATCTGGAAGCCTCCCTCAAAGCCGGGCAGACACTCGAGCTGCCCGATGCCCCCGAACGTGCTGTTTACGTGGCCCAGGGCGCCCTGACGGCCCACGGCTCCGAACTGCCAGCGCACAGTATGACTGTGTTTGCTCGTGAACCGGGCGTATCCGTCACCGCTACGGAAGACACCCGCATCGCGGTGATCGGCGGTGAACCTGTAGGCCGCCGGTTTATCGAATGGAACTTTGTATCGTCCCGGAAAGAACGAATCGAGCAGGCCAAGGACGATTGGCGGGCAGGGCGGTTTGATAAGGTGGTTGGGGACGAGACGGAGTTCATTCCTTACGAATAAAGCGCTTTCCTGTTCGGGTTATGGTTGAATGAAATTTGACCAGATAGGCAGTCGCGTGTCTGTGAAACAGGATTGCGGTCGGAGCAACTGTCATGAGCGAGGATGTGCTTTCCGGATTGCTTCGTCGTATTCGCCTGCGCGGAGCACTGTTCTTCCATGTTGAATGTGCAGGTACCTGGGTGATCGAGGCGCCCGCCTCGGTCTTGATTTCTGGCGCCGTCCTGCCGGCCTCTGAGCACCTGATGGAATACCATGTTGTGCTGCATGGGACCTGTTGGGCAGGCATAACGGGGGAGCCATCGTTTGAAATGAACGCCGGGGATGTCATTCTCTTTCCCCATGGTGATGCCCATGTGATGTCCTGTGCTCCCGGACTCAGGGCGGAGCCCGACCTTCCATTCCTGATTGCAAATCTCAAACGGCGTGCCGGCTTACCGTTTATGGTGCACCAGCAGGACAACAAACGCGTGCGTCCGGCCACTCCTCATGACGAAACCGACATGTCCCAGCCAGTTGCCACGCTGTTGTGCGGCTTTCTGGGATGCGATCTCGGCCCCTTCAATCCTTTGCTCACGTCATTACCACGGATTATCCATGCTCGGGCCAGCGAGTTGTCTGAAAACAGCTGGACCGGCCAGTTGGCCAGGCTTGCGCAAGCCGAATCTGGCGCGAGACGGCCCGGTGGTGAAGCCGTTCTGGAACGGATGAGTGAAATGATGTTTGTGGATCTTATCCGGCTTTACCTGAGCACGATGCCGAAAACGCAGACCGGATGGCTCGCGGCCTTGAAGGATCGGCACCTGAGCCGGGTTCTCAGCCTGATGCACAGCCAGCCGGCGGAAGCCTGGACCCTGGAAAAGCTCTCGAGTCATGCCGGCCTTTCGCGTTCGGCGCTGCAGGAGCGTTTCGTTGAACTGATTGGGCGGCCACCCATGCAGTATCTTCGATGCTGGCGGATGCAGGTGGCGTCCAACCTATTGGTTGAGAGTAACGCCAAGCTGGCCACCATCGCCCATAAAGTGGGTTACGAGTCGGAAGAAGCGTTCAGTCGCTCGTTCAAGCGTGCCGTTGGACAAGCCCCGGCGACCTGGCGCCGGGAGAGGTCGTTCCATGAACTCCGGTAGATCAGTCATGCTTGCCGGGCGGAGGATCATTTTGCCCGAACCGGAATACCTCCACTATGGTCATGTGAGCTGCGTGCCCGGTTTTCCTCAGGGAAGAGAGTAGGTTCGTCGCCACGACAACCTCATACCTCCACGAAATCCGGGAGAACGATCATGGAAGCAACTCAAGTTTTTGATGAAAACAAACTCAATGCCTTCGTCGGGCAGGTTCTTGGAGACCTTGGTGGCGCCTACAGCGCCGCCCTGGTCAAGATGGGTGATCGGCTAGGCCTGTATCGGGAGCTACAAAGTGGTGGACCGGCAACCTCGTCTGAGCTCGCCGAGAGAACCGGCTATTCCGAGCGTTATCTACGGGAATGGCTGGCCCATCAGGCGGCCTCGACTTACCTGGACTACAACCAGGCAACCAGGCGTTTCCGATTGCCTCCGGAGCAGGCGATGGTATTCGCAGATGAGAACAGCCCGGTTTATATGATTGGGGGCTTCGAAAATGCCTTTACTACGTTCGAGAACGAACCAAAGGTGCGCGCTGCGTTCCGCACAGGTGAAGGCGTTGCCTGGGGTGACCAGGCTCAATGTATGTTCTGTGCCGTTGCCAAGTTCTTTCGCCCAGGCTACGTGCACAACCTGGTTCAGAGCTGGTTGCCCGCCCTGGATGGTGTGGTAGAGAAATTGCAGCGCGGAGCCCGGGTTGCCGATCTTGGCTGCGGCCATGGCCACTCCACTCTGTTGATGGCAGCGGCGTTTCCCAACTCGACGTTTGTGGGGTTCGACTTCCATGGGGGCTCCATTGACGCTGCCAATGCACACCGTGAAGAACACGGCCTTGACCCCGGCCGAGTGCGCTTTGAGCAGGCGACGGCGAGTGATTTCGAGGAAGGCGATTTCGATCTGGTAACCTGTTTTGATGCCCTGCACGACATGGGAGACCCAGCGGGTACGGCCGCCCATGTGTTCGAAAAACTCAAACCGGATGGCACCTGGATGGTGGTTGAACCAATGGCCGCCGACGAACTCAGTGATAACTTCAACCCGGTTGGACGGCTGTTCTACGCAGCATCCACCAGTATCTGTGTGCCCACAGCCCTGGCACAGAAGACTGGTCTCGCGCTCGGCGCTCAGGCGGGAGAGCGAAAGCTGACAGAAGTAATCAAAGAAGGCGGTTTCCGCAAGGTCCGCAGAGCGGCGGAAACTCCGTTCAACATTGTTCTGGAAGCGCGCGCCTGAACTCGGTGCATGAGGTTCCAGGGGAAATATCGCCTGGAACCTCTTCGCGAACCGCAATTTTGTTCAATACCCGCTTCAGTGTTCAGGGCAAACTCCGCTCATAACCTGAACGGAGAATACCATCCATGAGCCTTTCCCTGATTCTGCCCATGTCCGCGTTTGCGTTGGCGGCGTCCATTTCCCCGGGGCCGGTCAACCTTGTTTGTCTGAGCAGTGGCACCCGCTATCCGGTTTCCCGGGCGCTGATCTTCGTAACCGGGGCAACCCTGGGCTTCATCGCACTGTTCGTTGCCGTGGGGCTGGGGCTCTATTCGCTGCTGACCATGGTGCCGATGCTGGAGACGTTGTTGCGATGGGGCGGTGTCGCATTCCTGCTTTATCTGAGTATAAAGCTGGCCATGGACAGCGGTCAGCTACCGGAAAAAGGTGTTGATAAGGCGCCGGGCTTCGGTACCGGGGCAATCATGCAGTGGCTGAACCCCAAAGCCTGGCTGGCCTCGGCGTCTGGCATCGGCGCCTATACCAGCGCCAACGACTTGAACCAGATCCTGCTGTTTGCGTCGCTCTACCTGCCGATTTGTTGGTTGTCCCTGGCGTGCTGGGTGTATGCGGGGGCTTTCCTGCGGCGATACGTGCAGCGGCCTGCGGTGCTGGTGACCATCAACCGGACTTTGGCTTTATTGCTTGCGATCAGTTGCCTGTATCTGGTGACTGGTTGAGGACTGTCGATACTGATTCGGCGTTGCCGCCATCAGCCGTTTGAACGTGCGCTGGAAATGAGGCTGGTCGGCGAAGCCTGCGTTCAGTGCGGCCTCGGCGATAGGGGTGCCGTTGGCGAGCTCAAGGCGCCCTAGCTGGATGCGGCGGTTGAGAAGATAGGCATGGGGCGTAAGCCCGAAATATTGCCGGAACGCCCGGATCAGGTGGCCGGCGCTGTAACCGGAAATTTCACAGAGCGTATCCAGCGATACGTCTTCTGCCATGTGGTTGTCCAGATAGCGTGCCAGCTCAGTCAGGGTATCCGGCGCCTTTGGTTGCTGCACCACCGGTTGCCGGGCCAACTCGTGCATCAGGTCTGACAGGAACTCAACCACCTCGGTCTGCTTGTCGAGGAGGTCACGCTGAGCCTCCAGAAGGCACTCTGCCATGCGGCAGTAGCGCTCATACCAGATGGGCTCTGACAGGGTGGCAGTGGCAATGTCCTGCCAGTGTGGGGTTGGTAGCAGCCCGGCCCGAAACCGCAGATCTGTCAACCATCCGGTATCCACATACAGCATCAGGTAGGCCCAGGGCTGGTTATCGATGGGATTGCAGGAATGAACCCACTCCGGGTTCATCAGTACCAGATCACCAGCGCGGACATGGAAAAGATCCTCCCGATACTGATAGGTGCTTTCGCCGCCGGTAATAGCGCCAATGGACCATTGCGTATGGCTGTGAGGGGCATAACAGACTTGGCGTCCGTCGCTGACCTTGCGTAATTCCACATGGGGCAGTCGGGCATCGCGCCAGAAAATGGGTTTACTCACGGTGGTGTTGGTCATGCCCGCCATCATATCCTCAGTGCGTTACGTGCCCCTGGGCGCAAACATAATGATGGCCATGCCCGTTAAAGCCACAGCCGTGCCCACCAGATCCCAGACCGTTGGCCGAACGCCATCCACGGCCCATAACCAAAGTATCGCCATAAAGATATAAACACCACCATAGGCTGCGTACACCCGGCCAGCGGCCGTCGGGTGCAGCGATAACAACCAGGCGAACGCGGCCAGGCTCAGGGCGCCGGGGATCAGCAGCCAGATGGTCTTGCCTTCCCGCAGCCACAGATAGGGCAGGTAGCAGCCGACGATCTCGGCCAGGGCGGTCACTAAAAAGAGGCCGACGGTTTTCAATTCTGGCATCACGCTGCTGTTTCCCGTTCAGTATCAGTCGGCGGCTTTCTCCGCGTTCATTTAGCCATGCTTCCGCTTATACAGCCTGAGTATACCTCGAACCGTTACATCCAGCTGGCTGCCGGATGTGTAATCACCCCGTACCACGTAGTTGGCCCGCTCTTCGGAGATAAGCTTTTCGATCTTATTCTGGGTTTTGCCGTCGTCCCATTTGTCACCGTCGAACACCGCAAGACTGCACCCGCCCTGCGCCTTCACCATTTTCATTGCCGGGATATCGGTGTCACCGTCGCCGAAATAGATCATGTGGTCGAAGGGCACGGGGCGTTCACCGGGTTCGATGTATTCGTTAATGGTGACGTTGTCCCAGCTGTTCTCGATGCCCTTGTTGATGCGGAAAAGGTACTGGGTTTTAGTGGTGTAGTCGATGGCCACGGCGGGCCACTTGGCATGCCCTGTGGCTTCATCATAGTGATAACGGCACCCGAAAATTTTCTTGAAATGCTTTGCCACCGGCGTGCCGCGAATCATCTCCTCCAGCCCGCTGGAGACAATGTAATGGCTCAGGGCAATACCCTGGTCGCTGGCGAAGCGGTTGATGGCGTCAAACCAGTCCACGACCCCGGGGAACAGGGGGATGGACTTTCCGTAGGCCTGTAGTCTCTCCGGTTTCAGCTCATCCTGCTTGCCCTCATCGCGGGCGCGTTTGGCCAGTTCGCCGAGGTAGGTGAGTATCTCATCGCCGTCCCGCTCACGGTTCTTGCGATTCACTTCCGGCCAGAAGTCGGAATGCTCGTTCAAACCCAAGGCCGGCATCAGGCCGTGTTCGGCGCAGTTGCCTTTGGCAAGGGTGCCGTCGAAGTCATAGATCAGAGCGCATTGCATTGTCTTTGTGCCTTCTTTCCATGGATGACATCAGCGTAGCCGGTTATTACAAACGACGCCCGGCCAGGCGATTTTTCTGGGCGCGGACGGCCTCTGTCAGAAAATCCATCAGCGCATGAATCCTCACCACGCCTCGCAGGTCCGGATGCATCAGAAACCACAGGCCGTATTCCAGCTCTGGAATGGGGTCGGTGAGTTGAACGATGTCCGGGTCCTCGTCCGCGAGATAGCAGGGCATCACGGCCAGCCCCATGCGGGAGCGAATGGCGCTGAGGATGCTCACCAGGGTATCTACACGGTAAACACAGGCCTGCTTCAGCGCGTGGTTATCCATCCACTGGTCCACGGAGGAATCCTGAAGCCTCGGCCCGGCGCCAATCCAGGGCTCACTGGCAAGGGCCTCTATGGAGGTTCCCGGCGTCAGGCCGAGGTCTTTGTGAGCATAGACCGCCTGGCCGAGGGTGGTCAGTGGCCGGCCAATCAGGTTTTCCGGTGGACGGTTGGAGGGGCGTATAGCCACGTCCGCCTCCCGACGTGTGAGATTGAACAACTGATTGGACACCGCAACATCCAACACAATGCCTGGGTATTTGTGCCGGAACTGCGTGAACAACGGTGCCAGCACGCCCATCAGAAGAGAGTCCGTTGTGGTGGTCCAGATCTCGCCACTGGGCTCCAGGTCACGGCCGGCCACCTTGCGCTCGGCGGCCAAGGCGGCCTCGTCCATGACCTTTGCCGTGTCTGCGAGTTCTTCCCCTGCCAGTGTGGGCCGATAACCTGTGCGGCCTCTCTCAAAGAGAATCACCCCAAGGCGCTGCTCAACATCGCCCAGCCGCCGGAACACCGTAGCGTGGCTCACGCCCAGTGCCCGAGACGCGCCAGAGAGCGAGCCAGAAGTAGCAATGGCGAGCACCAGTTCAAAGTCATTCCACGCCAGATTGCTCCGTGTTCTCGCGGAGGCGGTGGGCGATTTTTTGGGTTGTTTATCTGTTCGTTTTTGCAAAGTCTGTTCTCGGTTCTAGGGAATAGTTTGCAGTTTAGAACAAGTTTAGCATGTACCTGAACTCATACGACAACCAGTGCGATCCGCCACAAGGTGCGGCGCCAGGGAGGATAGAGACATGTTGATCTCAGCAGAAAAGACCTACCTTAGCGGTGGCAATTCGCTGGCTTTCCGCGAGCCGGCAGACGGTAATGCAAAAGAGTTGCACCGGAGCAGCATACCGCTCAGATATCGCGATGGGATGGGAGGCGTCAATCTTGAGCAAGTGAAGCGGGATCAGCGCAGGGCGCGTCGAGACCTCATGCGGGCGATGATCCGGGGCCTGAACCGGCTGCTGCGTCTGCACTAGAAGAACGCTCCGGCTGCGGCACGCCAACCGGTGCTGATCGTTCAGTGTTGCTATAGTCATATAACAGGCACTGATGTCGGAGCGCGAAATGACCCAGAATATGGAACTAATCGAGCGGATTGAGCGTATGCGCGATCTCAATCCGCTGGATGCCGCTGAAGAGCTGATGCAGTCACCCGTGGACGATATTCAGTTCATCCTTTCGCGATTGCCTGCGGAACAGGCACAGGTCATCGCTTCACATCTCGGAGATCTGTCCGCACCGGAAGAAGCGGCGACCCGCGCAGTGCTTTCCGGCATGGAAGAAACCGTCGGCGAACTGATGACGCCGGTAACAGCAACATTACCGGACAGCTACACCGTAGCTGAGGCGCTGACCTTCATGGTGAAAAGCGCCGATGTTTCGGAGATCAGCTACATTTTCGTGACGGATAATGACTGCCTGGTGGGTGTGGTCGGCATGCGAGACCTGATCCTGGCCAAGCCCTCCGAGGCCCTGTCTGCCATCATGGTGCGAGAGCCGTTTGCGTTCCAGGAAGGCACGCTGGTGAAGGATGCAGTCAGTGAAGTGCTCTACCGACACTACCGCATGTACCCGGTGGTGGACGAGCAGCAGCACGTGGTGGGCGAGGTGCGGGGTTGGAAGCTCTACGAACGCATCGCATCGGAACTCAGTGCCCAGGCCGGTTCCCAATACGGTGTGGCAAAGGAAGAACAGATCAACACACCGGTGCTGGCGGCGTTTCGCATGCGCCACCCCTGGCTGCAGGTGAATCTGATTACCGCGTTCGCTGCTGCCTTCGTAGTCGGCATGTTCGAGAGCACCATCGCCCAGATTGTTGCCTTAGCGGCCTTCCTGCCGGTTCTTGCCGGGCAAAGCGGCAACACCGGCTGTCAGGCGCTGGCCATTACCCTGAGGGGCATCACCCTGGGGCAGATCAATGACTATCCAATCCGGCGATTGCTGCGCAAGGAAGTTCTACTGGGCGCACTCAATGGCGCTGCCGTTGGCGTCATTGCCGGTATTGCGATGTTTGCTTATGCCTTGTCCACCGATTCCGCTAACCCGGCCATGCTCGGCCTCGTTATCTTCATCGCCATGGTCGGCGCCTGCATGGGCAGCGGTATCTTCGGGGTGGCGGTGCCGTTGGTGCTCAAACGGTTCGGCGCCGACCCAGCCACTGCGAGCAGCATCTTTTTGACAACGTTCACCGACATTATCGGTATGGGCCTGATGCTGTTCCTTGCAACCTCGTTGGTGCTGTAACCACGTTGTCTGAGGACAGGCTCACTTTTCATCACTATGCGGGTACTTTGAAGAGTTCCTTTCAAGCGGGAAAAGCACGCCAGCTTCACGTTTACGGATGCCGTATTTCTTGAACTAGCGCAGCTGACTGTCCTTGCTGCCACGGCGATTGATACTACCATGAGACGTTTCGTGTTTTTCAAGACTAGACTGACACGCAACGCAAAGTTGAACCCCGGGAATCGCTTTGCGGCGCGCTTCCGGAATCGCACTGTCACACTCCTCGCAATGGGTGGCACTCTCGCCGCTCACCAGTTGGCTGCGTGCGCGCTGCACCTCGTCGTCTACGCTCGCGTCGATCTGATCCTGAACGGCGCCATCCCGGGACCAACCACCTGCCATAGCGCTCTCCCATCTTTGCAAAAGTCGTGTAAAACTGCGTCTGACCCGTTTCGTACGGTGCGCTAGTCTGGAAAACTGCTCGTACTCTCAATGACTTTGAATCACTGTCAATCATTTTTCAGCTTCTGTGCGGCTGCCCGCTATCGTCATAATCGCCGTGCAAGCTACATTCTGTTATTAAAAAAGAAAGGTGCCTTTGTGTCCACCAGCGTCCAGATAAGCGACATTAACCTTACCTATCCAACCGAGTCCGGCACCGTCGCGGTGCTCAACAACGCTTCACTCACAATCCCGCCCGGCGACACACTGGCGATTACCGGCCCGTCCGGAAGCGGGAAAACCTCGCTGCTTCTGTTGCTATCCGGGCTCCAGCGCCCGACCAGTGGAGAGATCCTCGTAGGCAACCAGCGCCTGGGCGAGATGGATGCCAACGCATTGGCCGACTGGCGCAGCGAACACCTGGGCATCATCTTTCAGTCCTTTCATTTGTTGCCGGGCTTGACGGCACTTGGGAACGTTAGTCTGCCGCTGGAAATCGCCGGGCAGTTGGATGCCCGCGAGCAGGCCCTTTCGATGCTGGAGGCGGTCGGCCTTACCCACCGGCTGCAGCATTATCCAGGACAGCTTTCCGGGGGTGAGCAACAGCGTGTCGCGATCGCACGGGCACTGGTGCACCAGCCAAGTCTGCTGCTGGGCGATGAGCCCACCGGCAACCTGGACCATGCTACCGGCGAAAAAGTGCTCTCACTGCTGTTCGACCTCCACAAGGAAAGCAAATCCACCCTGGTGCTGGTAACCCACGACGAACGTGTCGCGGAGCGCTGTCAGCACCGGGTCCGGATGGATGGTGGGCGCCTTTATGAAGCGTAATGCTCAGACAAAGCCGCTGTGGATGCTCAAATTCGCGATCACCGATCTGCGATCGCGCATCTCTGCGCTCAAGGTCTTTCTCGCCTGCCTTATCCTCGGCGTTACCCTGGTGGCCGCTACGGCCAGCCTCTACCGGGTGATCGAGCTGAGCCTGCTGGCGGATACCCGCATGTTATTGGGTGGCGATGTGGAGCTCGATGCCAGTGAGCCGTTACCAAGTGACGTGATCGATTGGGTAGGGCGCACCGGGACTCTTTCGCTGGTTCGGGAGTTCGACACGATTGTCAGTGGCGAAAGCGGTGACGGCTTCTTTCGCGCCGAGATCCTGATTCCGGATGCGGCCTATCCGCTCTACGGTGAGCTGCAGCTAACGCCGGATCAGTCGCGTGCCGAGCTAACCGCACGCAAGGATGGCCGATGGGGCGCCGTAATTGACCCCTTGCTGGCCGAGCGCCTGGGCCAGACTATAGGAGACCAGATTGAGATAGGCGCAGCCACGTTTCGCATCAGCGGCCTGATCCAGAAACAGCCGGATCGCCGCCTGAACGCCAACTGGCGTGGCCTGCCCATCATGATTTCCGAACAGGCGGTCGAGGCGACGGAACTGATCCGGCCAGGCAGCCGCGTGGACTACGAATACCGGGTGAAGACCGACCAGAATCTGGATACGTGGCTGGCGGACTTCGAACAGGCATTCCCGGAACCAAATTGGGACACCACCACCTTCGCCGAGCGCAGCCAACGCATCGCCGAACGGCTGGACCAGATTGCCACAGCGCTCATCCTGATTGCCTTTACCACGCTGTTTATTGGTGGCCTCGGTGTCGCCAACAGCATACACGCCTACCTGGATGAAAAACTGGGCACCATCGCCACCCTGCAGACGCTGGGCCTGCGCCGCAAACCATTGGTGGCCATCTACCTGTTGCAGATCGGATTGCTGGGCAGCCTGGCTGGCCTGATCGGAGGCGGAATCGGACTGGGGTTCTCTGCGGTGGCGATATCCCTGGCCGGCGACGCCTACGCGCTGTCCGGGCCCGAAGGGGCAGGGGGCTGGTTATCCCTGTGGTTTGTTCCCTTGCTGCTGAGCTGGCTGTTTGCGGTACTTACGGCCTACGTCTTCGCGCTGCGGGCCCTGGCCAGGGCCCTTGCCGCGTCGCCGGCTGGGCTGTTCCGGGGGCAGGTACAGGCCGCCCGTAACGAACCCCGCACATGGCGGGTCGCGAGTTATGTGCTGCTGGCGATCTATATCAGCGCCACTCTGTTCTGGTTGCCGTCGCCGCAACTGGGATTCCTGTTTCTGCTGGCGGTGGTCGTACTCTGGGCCTTGCTGGAGGGCATCATCAAAGGGCTGCGGCGAGGCGCCAAAGCGCTGGAAAACAGTGGCTTTGCTGACCGCAAGTTCGCCCGGCGGCTGGCGCTCGCCAACCTCCACCGGCCGGATTCGCCACTGCGGGCAACGTTGTTGTCGCTCGGCACCGCGTTGACCCTGGTGGTGGCTTGCACCCTGATGGTCACCACCCTTCTGAGAGCACTGGAAACCACGATCCCGGCGGAATCCCCCGCGCTGATCCTCTATGAAGTGTTCCCGGACCAGATGGAACCGCTCACGTCAGGCCTTGAATCGCTGGACCCGTCCAGCAGGACGGAGCTTCTGCCACTGGTTCGCGCCCGAATGGCCGCCATCAATAAAGAGCCCATCGCAGACGCGCTCGCTGACGACCCCCGAGCCAGGCGCGAAGCCATGGGTGACGAATACAAGCTCACCTACCTGGCGGGAAATCCGGAAGGCCTTGAGCTGGTAAAAGGCAATTGGTGGAGCACTCCGGCCCCGGAAGGGCAGCCCGCCTACATGGCGATGGAAGACCGCGAAGCCAACGCACTCGGGCTAACGGTGGGCGACCGGATTGAGTTCACGGCACAGGACCAGCCGATTGCCGTCGAAATCCGGGCCATATACCGCCAGAAAGGCTTACAGACCCGGTTCTGGTTTGAAGGTGTTCTGCAGCAAGGCGCCCTGGATGGATTGATCAGCCTGTACGTCGGCGCGGTCTACCAGAGCGACCCCGCCGCCAAGGAATCGCAGCAATGGCTGGCCAGCAACATCCCCAACGTGATCACACTGCGCACGGCGGACTGGCTTGAAACGGCGGGAGACCTGCTCAACAAGGCAGCCGCTGGCCTTGCGGCGGTTGCGTCCGTCAGCCTGCTGGCGAGCCTGTTGGTGTTGTCCAGCGTGGTCAGCGTCAGCCGCAGGCGCCAACTCTACGAGGCCAACCTGCTGCATTGTCTCGGTGCCAGGCACCAGGCCATCCGGAACTCCATGCTGCTGGAAACCGGCTTGCTGACCTTGCTGGCGACGGTGTTCGCCACCGGGCTGGGTTCGCTGATCGCGCTGCCGGTGGCAGACCTGGCGCTGAAACTGCCAGCGGGAGATCTGTGGTGGATCGGCGCATTGGTGGCCGGCGTCGTCAGCGCGCTGGCGTTGCTAGGAGGATTGCTGCCTACGTTGAGGGCGATGCGGCTGAATCCGGCGGTTCTGTTGCGGGATGGGTAATTGACTGGTTACATCGCCCTCGCGAACAACCCAAAGGGCAGGGCCTTCAACACGTAACTGAGCGGTGTCCAGGGCCACCAGGGCACATAGGCGCGGCGTACCTCGGAATCGATCGCTTTCACCAGAGCCTTCACGCCGGTTTCCAAGTCCACCCGGAAGGGGGCGTTCTTGGTATCGCGGTTGATGTCGGTGAGGATGTAGCCCGGCATAATGTTGCTGACGTTGATGGGCTTGCCCTTGGTGTCCAGTTGCAGGCCTTCAGCCAGTGACGCTACGGCGGCCTTGGTGGCTGCGTAGACGTTGATAGGGCCACGGAAGCCGCGAACACCGCTGACTGACGACATCAGTACCAGATGCCCACTGTTCTGTTCCCGGAAAATCTCCATCGCCGCCTCGCTCTGGGCAATGGCGGCGATGAAGTTGGTTTCCGCCGTCTGTCGGTTGGCGGCAAAGTGCCCGCGCCCAATCGGCTGGGAGCTGCCAATACCTGCATTCACCACCACGCGGTCAAGGCCGCCCAGCTCTTCCCGAAAGCCCCGGAATACCTCGAACACCTGCTCGTAGTCGCACACGTCCAGGCCGCGGACCAGCACCCGAATATCGGGGTAGGCCTGCTGTAATTCCCGCTGTAATGCCTCCAGCTTATCCGCCCGCCGCGCACAGAGCGCAAGATTGCAGCCCTTGGCGGCCCATTCGCGGGCCATGCCTTCACCGAGGCCGGTGCTGGCACCGGTAATCAGAATGTTCTTTCTCATTGGTTATGCCTTGGCTGGTTCAAGTTGTTTGAGATCAGCCTAGCATGATTGGTTGAGTTTGGAATTGGGTGACGCGCCTTAATCTACGGTTCCCGTTAGCCCCGACTCATGCAGCGCCTTGCCAATCGCCTGATAGGCTCTTTCCGCTTCCGACAGGGCTGCATAATCGCGTGCGCAAACCGCGACGATAACCGCTTCATCGGGTGCCTGGGGGTTGAGCAGGCCGATATCGCAGGAGCGGGCCACCTGGGTGCCGGTTTTGTGGGCGAAATGGGTGCCCGCTGGCAAGCCCCCTGCAATCCGGTGATCACCCGTGGTTATTTCGGATAGATACCCCAGCAATTGGTCCGTGTGGGCGTCATTCAACAGTTCGCCCCTGACCAGTTGCTCCAGCAATGCCCCGAAGGCTTCGAGACTGCCTGAGTTGATTCCCCGCTGGTAATAGCGCTCAAAGGCTTCACGCACGCCTTTGGCATCCGCCTCTCGTGCAGTGATGTTGAGTTTTTCCAGCAACATATCGTACCGCGCCTGGTAGGTGCGGGCGGTTTTCAGATCGATGAAATCACGATTGGTCAGCACCGAAACACTGGGGTGAACTTCCCTGTATGCGTCGTAGCGCACCTGAAGGATCGTGGTAATCGGCCCCAGCCCTTCGGGAACCAGCCGTGCCACATCCTCTCCGAATGATTTCTCGCCAAGAAAACGTATCAACATGTCGGTTGCTGTGCTGTCACTGTCGACAATAGAGCGTCTGTTGAGCTCTTTCAGGCTGTAACGGGCACCGGGGTCCACCCAGAGCAGATCTCCAGTGCCATCCACATAATCTGCAGCCCGGAGAGTGAGTTTCTGCTCCAGATCCAGGCCTTCGTTCTCGGCACGTTGCATCAATACGATGGCTAGCGGAATTTTGACGGTAGAGGCCAGATACCAGTCCTGGTCGATGTTATGAGAAACCTTCTGACCCGTACCCAGATGACGGATGTAGACCCCGAGATCGCCAGAGAAGGTTCGGTCAATGCGTTCGATTTCTTTCTGCAGAGCCGGGGACCAGTCATCGGCCTGGGCCACAGAACCCAGGCTGAGAACGAAGAGGGCCAACAGTGCCGCACCGGCCTGCGAGAAGATAGGTTGCAGATTCATGGGGCTCCCTGTTTGCGCCGGGTTACAAATGCTAAGGGTTCCAATGCTGCGTGCACTGTCCGACGGCTGTCAACGAACCGCCAGTTACGATCCGGTAGCCTTCAAGCGATCTTCATCTATTACCGCTAAACCTGATATGCGAAGGTTGCGTTTATAGGGAAAGAACCCAACTGCGGCGCAGGGAGTATCCGAAATGGCGAGCAAAGGCGAACGTATTGACGGTCTGGATGCCCTTCGGGGCTTTGCCATCTTCGGTATCCTGCTGATTAATATTCAGGTGTTCTCGGGCTGGGGGTTCGTCTCCGCTGACACAAGGCAAGCGTTAACCTGGTCGGAATGGGACGAACCCATCGCCACCTGGCTGGACATCCTGGTGCGGGCCAAGTTCTATAGCCTGTTCTCCCTGCTGTTTGGTTACAGCTTCATGATGCTGGCCCAGCGGGTACAGCAAAGCCCCGTCCGCTATCACTTGCGGCGAATGCTGGGGCTGCTGGTTATTGGCACCGCCCATTCTCTGTTCCTATCCCCGTGGGACATCCTCATGCTGTACGGGGTAATGGGGCTTTTCCTGGGGGCCTTCCTGAACGTTCGCGCTCCAACGCTGGCTGCCTGCGGCGTTGCCCTGCTGGTAGTCACGGGTGTAGCACTCTGGTTCGAGCCCCAGTTGGGGTTGGCGGATCTCGGAAGCGGCCTTTCACTGCGCCTGCTGCAGGACAATGTGCCAGCCCTGAGTGGGGGGAGTTACCTGGAGGTGGTCGAAGCCAATGCCTACCTCAGCGTCAGCGTGTTTCTGGATCGGATTGAACACCTGCGCCCCCTACGGGTGATGGCGATGTTTCTATTTGGCGCCGCTGCTGCCCGCCTGCACCTGGCGGAGCGCAATTCGGGCCATGTCCGGCTATTGATTGTGGTGGCACTGGTTGGCCTGGTGGTCGGCACCGCCCTGGCCATGGCCGAGGTCAAACTGGGTGAAGAGAGCCTGGCCCACAGGGTTGTAAGTTTGCTGGGCGGTGTAGGCGCTCCACCGTTGCTTGCCATGGGCTATGGTGCCGTTCTGCTGCTTTGGTGGCGGGGCAGGGGACGCTTGACCGGGGCGGTTCGCTCGGCCCTTGCGCCAACCGGTCGTATGGCACTCACCAACTACATTCTGCAGTCCGCCGTCTGCATCTGCGTGTTCTATGGCATGTGGGGCGACCGCTTCGCCTCACTCTCGCTCGCAGCGCTGATGCTGTATTCAACGGTATTTTTCATCGCCCAGATGATCTTCAGCGCCGTCTGGCTGCGGCTGTTCACCCAAGGGCCCCTGGAATGGCTCTGGCGCTGGCAGATGAAGCGCAAGCGGCCGAGGTTGCTCCGAGCAGAGGCATAGAAATAGAAATAGAAATCAAGCCTCGTCCTTCAACGCCAGGCTGACCAGCTTGTGAACCACGGGCGACACCAGCATGATGGTGGGAAAGGCGACGACAAACGCAAAAAGCCAGGCATTCAGCCAGATTGAAACGATATTGCTGGTCCACCCCACGTTAAAAACGCTGATCACCAGCGACATGATGCAGGACATCAACAGTGACATGAAAAACGAAAATACGATTCTGTGATATTTGCGGTCAATCATTCTTTATCTCTTCAATACATTGGTAGAGCCCGGCAAGGGTTCCCCAGGGCAGTTCAGACTCTCTATCGTTTTTTCCTTCAGCCAGATCGTCTCACCCTGATACGGATGTTTTCTCCAGTCTTCTGTCACCTCAATACAAAAGCCGGGCAAATCAGGCAGGCGTTTGATAAAGGTTTTTGGATAACCTTCGGGCTTTTCACCAATGATGGCAGAATCCGAGTTCTTCAGATCGACGGCTGATTGTTGCGATGCACAACCAATAAGGCCTATGACCAAAAGTATGGTGAAAATGCACTTCATAGCGTGGACCCATCCAGATCTTTCACATAAACATGAGTCGTCTTTGTATGCTCGAAACCGATAGACGGGTAAAACCCATGGGACTCCGAACGACTCACATTGGATCGTACCACAACCCGTGACAGCCCTTTGGCGCGGGACCAGTCTTCAACAGCCTGAACGAGCAAGCGCCCAACACCCGCCCGTCGAACATTGGCGCTCACAACCAGCCCAGTGATCTCAGAGGTAAACAGCTCACGGATAGAAATACGCCTCTCGGCGACCGCCCACCCAACCACTGCGGCATCAGAAATGGCCACCCATATCTGATGGCTCGGAGATTCCAACAACGCCTCTAGCCATGCCCCAGTCTGAGATTCGTTGGAGGAATACCCCCATTCCAGAACAAGGTGGTGTATGCCCGAGAGGTGTTCAGCTGTTCCTTGCTGGATCGAGATATCCATATTCATTCAAAAGACCTGCTACCAGAGTTCATCGTTACCTCCCAACCCGTAGGTAAAAAGGACCGGATGAGGTTGTTTGTGGTGCTATACCTGCGTTTCATCCGGAATCCGTTCCAACAGGTCGGTAACGCCAACATCCACGCCTGCCTGCGACAGCAACGTTGAAACTTGCCCGCGGTGGTGGGTTTGATGGTTAAAGAAATGGAGAACCAGGCTCGAATACCGCTTGTTGGCGGAAACACCTTTCATGTTGTGGTAGGTGAGAACAAAATCCAGGTCCTCTTCTGAAAGCAGGGATGTCCATTCGATTATCTGGCGATCCAGCCAGATCCGGTGTTCCTTCAAGCCGTCCAGATCGTCAAAGACAATCTGATCCAGGCTCTTAGGGTTTTCAAGATCAACGACAGCCTGAAATGAGTCCAGGCAGGATGGGTGGGTCACGAAACGTTTGAACCATAGGGTGTCAGCCACAACGATGTGATTGAGCGTTCCCAGAATGGAGCCGAAGAAGGCCCCACGGTCCTTGGCTAACTCCGAGGCGGAGAGGCGACCAGCCGCTTCATAGACCTTTGCGTTCATCCACTGATTGTAAGCGGCCAATAATTGGAAATGTTCTTTCAGACTCATCGGGGCTTCTCTTTGGTGGAGGGTGTCACTTCAAGTACACTGCTCTCATTTTATGCCCGCATACCGAGCCTCACAACGAAAGAAAGCGCTCGAGGCGTACCCGCTCGTCCTGCAACGCTGGCTTGAACGCTGTGTCGTCTGGGGCATGCCCGCGCACATACCCTGGCTCCAGCTCCAATTGCCCATCACGTACGGCAGCATTTGCCCAGCCTATGACATGACCGCGCCACAGCATAGGTAGGGCATAGTAACCACGTACCCGCTTGGGCGCCGGAGTGTAGGCCTCAAAACGGTAGGCCCAGCCCCAGAAACGCTCAAAGCGATCGCGGTCCCAAACTAGGGGGTCGAAGGGTGCCAGTAGGCGCAGGTGGTCATCCAGCACATCGTCACCCGCAAAGCGGCGGCTGCCAGGATTCTCTCCGATGGGCCAAAACCAGCGACAGCCATCCACTGTCGCCTGGGGCAGGCGAGCCTTTGCACGCGCGAGAGCTTCACGACGACGCTCGCGCCACTGCGGGACTGCTGAAGAACTCACGCTCGTTACCAGGCGGCTGAGCGTAGCCGCAGGCAGCGGGGCATACTTTGCGACTGCGACGTCGACCAATGCGTCCAGTGTGGTATCCGGGTTCACCGCGTCGTGCTCATCAGCGAGCGGCGGCGCATACAGGCGTACCCCGGCTTCGCGCTTTGCCACACGCAGCAGCCCACGATAATGCATGCCGTCCAAGAGCTGCGTACTGGCACGGCTATTACCGCCGAACCAATTCTTGGTGGTGCCATGCTCGAAGGCTGAGTCCACCTCGCGCGGGTGAACGACACCACGGCTTTGCACAAATTCCTGCACCGCCTGCGCCTGTTCCCAGCGTGAGCGTGGCCACTCGGTGCGCGCCGTGCGCGGGTGCATAAGGCGCTGAGTGGTGCGGGGCAGAACCCCGTAGTTGATAAAGAAATCTTCCTCGATCGCCAGGCGCGGGTAGCGAGCCTCCAGGTCACCCGCCTGGTAGTCGATAACACGATGGCGGAGCATCAAATCCTGCGCCCGTGCCGGCGCTCGTATTGGGTCGAGCTGGACAAAACCCAGTTTATTAATCGCACGTGCCAAAGTGGTCGGCTTGAAGAGACTGCGCGAGATGGCGTAGCGGCGCAAATGATCCATGGTGAGGGTAGCGGTCATAGTAATCAGTTGCCTTACTTGTCCGGCTGAATCGAGATGTGCCGGTCCGGCGGCGGCAGTTTGGGTAGCATGGCTTCCGCATCAACCGTGCGGGTAGCGAAAAAAGCTTCCGCCGCTTCAATCAGAGCCGCCTCGGTTTTGAGGATACCAAGATAGACCGGCCATTCGGCGTCGATCAGTTCCGTGCTGTAAAAATCCGGATCGACTTCCACCAACTTTGCCAGAAACCGGAACTCCATTTCGTTCATGACGGCGTAATCGCAGCGTTTGTTCAGAAACATGCCCAGCATCTGTTGGGCATTATAAGAGTCATGGCGGGCCAGGTTGGTACCAATCCGCCGCTCAAGTTGATCACTGTAGACAAACCATTTTCGCAGACAGATGCTGCCATCAAGATCATCGAAGGAAGCCGGTTGTCGGCCAGGTTGTGCGAACAGACGATCACGCCAGGTTAACACCGGTCCGACGGCGTGCATCCGGCTTGGTAGCGGCATCCACAACGGGTTGGCAAAAACCGCGTTGGCTTGTCCTTTTTCCAGGGCCCAGGCCTGGCGCTTGCGCGGCATCGGGCGAAAACCGGCTGTAATACCGGCCTCCAGGCTGAACTCATTGATCACCTCGACCAGAATGCCCTTGTTAAGGTTGTCACCGTAATAAAACGGCAGAAAACCCTCGTCCGACCCCATAATTTCGAGCGTTTGGGAAGAAACTGGAAGGCACCAGAATGCCACGATGATCAGCAAGCCTACTCTCATGAAAACTCCTCTTATGCTCCGATCCTAGGCTAGGAGCGCCTACTATACCGGGGTAAGTCCATGGTCGATTACGTAGGTTGTCATTTCTTGTTTGCCTTGGTTCTTGCTGCTGGTTTCCTGGCCCGGAGCGCCGCATTGAACGCCAGGGCCGCCCATTCTTTTGCCGCTTCAGAATCCTCGAAAATGCTCTCCGGTGCCATGTAGTAAGACATCTTAATCTTAGCGCCATTTTTCTCGTATTCGAACGGCTCCATATCCAGCTCTGTAAACCGCCCCATCGTTTCTCCATCGACCTTCAAATACAGAACGTCATCCGCAACAAGGCCAAACATCAAGCCATCGTGGTACACACCATAGCCGCCGAACATGCGCCGGACGGAAACCGGGCCGAACTGGCAAAAAACATCGTTGAGGTTTTCGACGAATTCGCTCATTCGTTCGCTTCTATATCGCCGGACGTTTGGCACACAATGCCCAAACACCTGCTGTTGAAAGTAACGCACCACCTGAAAAATTAAACCTACGCTGTGCTTTGGGCGAGACAAGCAGCCGACGTGCCGAGGATGCGAAAACTGTGTAAAGCGTGGCATTGATGGTCGCCAAGGCAACAAAAGTGACTGCAAGCAACCACATTTGGAACACCCCGTTTCCACCCGGCGTGATGAATTGCGGTAAAAAAGCCATGAAGAAAACGATGCCCTTTGGGTTGAGCGCCGTTACTAAATACGTGTTGGTGAACAACTTCAAATGGGAGGAGTCAGGCGCTGGCTCCGCCATTTCAGTGGGAGAGAAACCTGCCCGAAACAACTTGATACCTAGGTAAAGCAGGTACAAACCACCCGTTATTTTTACAACTGTGAACCAAAACGCAGATACCGCAAGCAACGCCCCCAAGCCCAAAAGTGAAGCAAACAATGCCGTAGAGTCACCGAGCGCGACCGCAGCCACCAGAGGAATATTGGCACGGCGACCATGAGCAACGGAATAACTGATGACGGCCAGAATGGTAGGGCCGGGAATAACCAGTAGAACCGCTGACGCGACGACAAAGGTAAACCAGGATTCAATTGTCATGAGATCGCCTGCTGAAAGCTAGAGCCTGCGTCGTGCTTGGCTTCGTAATGGGAATCGTCTATCGGATTCAATGGATATTTCAATATCGCTTTTCTTTCGCTAGGCTATCACCAATTCACATGGAGGCGAACATGGAAGGATTCCGCGCGTTAGCCTATGCGTTGTTAGTTTCTCTCCCCAGCCTGGGCTATTCCGGCACGTTGGTAGTCTCGCAAGATCTGGCCTTGGAATATCCGGAGCCTGAATTGATCTCCCATTCGAGCAATATGCTCATCCTGAAATACGATGATTGGGTACTGTCTCACCAGGTTGTCGATGGGGAATCCATGTATTCGCAGGTGGACCTCACAGGTGTCACCGTCGAGTTTATTCAGTCCATATTTATTCCTGAAAAGCGCTCCGTACTACCGAACTGGCTGCAAGTGCTTGCGGAAGAGCGGGGCAGGGAGTTTGGTTTGCCGGAAGGGGAAGTGACCAGCCAGAAGGTCGGCCAATTCGAGTTGCTCGGCACCTACAGCAAACAGCACAGGTCGGGGTATCTGTATGTGTTTGACCGGGCAGCTATTCATCACATCGTGATTCAGGGGACTGAAGAGCGGTATCAAGAGGTGATCAACCACATCAGGGAGCTTACGAGCTAATCTCGGAAAAAGGCGAATGCGACGAAGCGAAGAAGTTTGTTTCAGAACCACTAGGCCCCGGCAAAAATGCTCTGAAATGGTTGTCGAAGGAGGCCAGAAGCAAATTTCTGAAAACGCTTGCTGGGAACAAGGAGCACTACACGCTGTGTGTTATAGCTGCTGCTTACCGTATGGCTCAGCGATTTCATATGGCGGCGTTGGGTTAAATAGATCTATCCCGGTTTTCGTTGAAGCGCCAACACAAAATAACCGCGGGGCTTTTTCTACAGCTCCAACGCCTGAGTTGGGCGGCAATTTCGTCGACTCGTACTGTTGCTGGAGATTATCCAATTGAGCTCTGCCTTTTTTCGAGCCGATAACGCAAGAAGGTTTTATCTGCGACCTCTAATTGCCCATTTTTACGGAAGCCTAAACGCAGCAAGCCTTTAATATTCTTCCTCGTGGGCGGGAGGAGCACCGTGACCGCCTCGAAACCCATTTCTCCAAAAGCTCGACGAATTATTTCGCTGTAGAGGATTTTCCCTAATCCCCAATGATCCGGGTGCAGTACTAATCCCAAGTCAGCTTCCCCGTTCTCGCGTTGTAATCCACCCCAGCCGACAAACTGACCATCAACGACAAACGCCCACGGACCGTAACCATCTTCTTTCCATAGCCGTTCTTTTGCAGCAATAAATTCCTCGCAGTCGCTTTCCCCGAAACAACTGGTTGCCAAAGGCATATGCCGCCGCACCAACGGATTATTCATTAGTTCGATAATTTCGGAGCTATCGACTTCAGTTAGCCGCTTGAATTCAGTAGTCATCACTGTTCACTTTGCCGCCCAACGCTGAGCTAAGCGGCGCCACGACAGTGGCGTCCGGTGGATGGCCGTCAGGCCGGTAACAGACTTAAGCGACTGGTTATACGTTGCCCGATGCATGGTTATGACCTAGAAGTGCTGCAACAGCGGACTTTGTTTCTTGAAGTATCTCTTCCTTTTTTGCCCGGCGCTCACTTACAATTTGTCGTGCCGCCGCCACTAACGAATCTCGGTCTTCACCAGTTGCTAGAGTCCGAGGGTCACTAGCACGCTTTATGAAATTACATGTCTTACAGGCGATAGCAAGATTCGATACATCGTCACCACCACTGGGAACGATGTGATCCTTTTGCCATCCGTCATATGAATCCACGTCAGCCAGCATATCCTTGTCGCAGTACTCACAGTGAAAATTTGCCCTGACGCCCAAATCTAACATCCAGTCGGGCCAACCTAGCTTATTCAAAGCAGTTCGTGCTTCATCTCGGCTCATATGACTTCTCCGTGTCCAATCGATTTAAACGTATAACAGCAGTTAGACCGACGTCTCAGTGATTGCCAAAATTTGACCGCTTCGTTATTACGTTTCACGATCTCGGAAACCCCTTAAATACTCGCTAAAACTAGCCGTAAATCCAATAACTTGCAAAGCAAAACAACCAAGTTCGCAGGTTCTATACTGCGCAATCATGAAACGGTCGCATTTCCGCAATCATAAAGCGGTCCAATGATTCCGGTGACCCCAAAAACAAAAAGGCCCGAAGCTTTTACACTCCAGGCCTTCTCATCACTCATTGCAGTCAATCACCTCAACCGCACTTACTATCGCCACAAGACAGGCAAGTCGCACATCCATCCATCACGATCACCGCCTTGGTGCTGCACTTGCCGCACATGGTGGCGTTGGGCGGGTAGTCGCCGGCTTTGTCGTCGTTCGTGGCCGTGGTGTGGCTGGCTTCGAATTCGGCGCGTTTTTCGGCGAGGATGCGTTTGGTGACTTCGCTCATTTCCTCGCTTTCAATCAGGCCGATGGCCTTGAGGTGCTTCTCGATCACGGCGCCGATTTCGGCGACGAGCGAGGGCATGAATACGCCGCCTTTCTTGAAGTAGCCACCGTTGGGGTCGTACACGCTGCGCAGCTCTTCCACCAGGAAGGTTACGTCGCCGCCTTTGCGGAACACGGCGGAGACAACGCGGGTGAGGGCGATGACCCATTGGAAGTGTTCCATCGACTTGGAGTTGATGAACACTTCGTACGGCTGCCGGCTTTCGTGGTCGGTGCCCTCGTTGAGCAGGATGTCATTGATGGTGATGTACATCGCGTGCTCGGCCACCGGCGGCTTGATCTTGTAGGTGGTGCCAAGCAGGAAGTCCGGCCGCTCGATGTATTCGTTCATCTCAACCGGTTTGCTTTCCGGCTGTGCGGCTGGCTGTGCTGCTTCGGGATCGGCTTTCTTTACTCGGTAGCCGACGATTTTGTTGCTGATTTTAACGGTCATGTTCGTTGTCCTGTGTCGGTTCCCGGGATCAGTATTTGCCGTAGGTGCCTTCTTTAAGCGCATCAAACAGGTTGGCGGCGTTATGGAGCTCGCCGTCGTACTCCACCTGTTCGTTGCCCTTGAGGGTCACCTTGCTGCCGTCGTCCAGGGTGAATTCGTACAGTGTGTTTTCCAGGTCTTTCTCCTGAACCAGCACGCCCTGGAAGGCTTCCGGGTTAAAGCGGAAGGTGGTGCAACCCTTCAGGCCCTTGTCGTAGGCGTACATGTAGATGTCTTTGAAGTCCGGATACGCGAAGTCCTGGGGCACGTTGGCGGTCTTGGAGATGGACGAGTCCACCCACAGTTGGGCCGCGGCCTGAATGTCCACGTGCTGCGCCGGCGTCACGTCTTCAGACGTGGTGAAGTAGTGGGGCAGGCGCTTGTCTTCTTCTTCGGAGAAGGGCATGGCACCTGGGTTGACCAGGTGGCGGTAGGCCAGCAGCTCGAAGGAGAATACGTCGACTTTTTCCTTGGTCTTGCGCCCTTCGCGGATGATGTTGCGCGCGTAGTGGTGCGAGAAGCTGGGTTCAATACCGTTACTGGCGTTGTTGGCCAGTGACAGGCTGATGGTGCCGGTGGGCGCGATGGAGGTGTGGTGCGTGAAGCGGCCACCTTTCTCTGCCAGTTGTTCGATCAGCTTTGGTTCCACGCTGCCAATTTGCTGCATGTACTTGCTGTACTTGGCGTGCAGTACCTTGCCTTTGAGCTTGTCGCCCAGTTTGTAGCCGTCCTGGGACAGCTGCGGGCACTTGGTCAGCATCTTTGGGGTAACTTCAAACTCGTCATCCATGATCGGCGCCGGGCCTTTTTCGTCGGCCAGGGCCAGGGACTGGCGCCAGCCTTCCACGGCCATTTCACGTACGACTTCTTCGGTAAACTGCACGGATTCGGACGAGCCGTAAGGCATACGCAGCATGGCGAGGGTGGAGCCCAGGCCGAGGATGCCCATGCCGTGGCGGCGCTTGTAGGTGATTTCGTGGCGCTGCTCTTCCAGCGGCAGGCCATTGATTTCCACTACGTTGTCCAGCATGCGGGTGAAGATGCCCACGACTTTGCGGTACTTCTCATAGTTGAAGCTGGCCTTGTCGGTGAACGGGTAGTCCACGAACATGGTCAGGTTCACAGAGCCCAGCAGGCAGCTGCCGTACGGGGGCAGAGGCTGTTCGCCACAGGGGTTGGTGGCGCGGATGTCTTCGCAGAACCAGTTGTTGTTCATCTGGTTGACCTTGTCGATCAGGATGAACCCTGGCTCGGCGTAGTCGTAGGTGCTGGTCATGATGGTGTCCCAGATGAACTGGGCTTTCAGGGTGCGGTAGATGCGGCACGCAACCTTGCCTTCGTCATTGACCACGTAACCTTTTTGGATCGGGAAGTCGCGGTACACGAACTGGGTGGTGTCGGACAGGTCCAGGCCTTCGTCTTCCACTTCTTTCTCGGTGACGGGGAACGACAGGTGCCAGTCGTCGCCATTGCGCACGGCTTCAATGAAGTCTTCAGTGATCAGCAGCGACAGGTTGAACTGGCGCAGGCGGCCGTCTTCACGCTTGGCCTGGATGAAGTCGATGACGTCCGGGTGGTGTACGTCGAAGGTGGCCATCTGCGCGCCACGGCGGCCACCGGCAGAAGACACGGTGAAGCACATGCGGTCGAATATATCCATGAACGACAGCGGGCCGGAGGTGGTGGCACCCGCACCGGCGACGTAGGCACCGCGGGGGCGCAGGGTGGAGAATTCATAACCAATACCACAACCGGCTTTGAGGGTGAGGCCGGCTTCGTGGTTTTTCTCCAGAATGTCGTTCATGGAGTCCTGAACGGAGCCAGACACGGTGCAGTTGATGGTGGACGTGGCTGGTTTGTGGGCTTCCGCACCGGCGTTGGAGGTAATGCGGCCAGCGGGGATGGCACCGTGGCGCAGGGCCCAGACGAATTCTTTCTTGTGCTTGGCGCGGTTGGCTTTGTTTTCCACTTCGGCAAGGGCAGTGGCAACACGCTCGTAGGTTGCTTCGATGTCCTTATCGACGGGTTCGCCGGTCTTGGTTTTGAGTTGGTACTTGCTGTTCCAGATGTCCAGCGAAGCTTCCTGCATCGGGATTGTTGTTACCACTGCCTGTGCTTTAGCGTTCATTGCCACCCTCGGATGTCCGGTATGTCTTTTGATGACCGCTGCAAACCGCAGCCGGCCATACCCCATGTGTCGTTAAGATGTCTCAGCCTGGAAGGCCGTTATGCTTCAGATCCGGTGAAACACTAGATCTGGTGTTTTTCTAACCTGCTGTCCGCCCTGGAAAGGGCGTAACAGCGGGTTTTCAGGAAAGATGGTCACCCGCGTGATTTACTGGCGCGCCGTTTGTGGTGAGCGGGCCGAGCAAACCCTATATATGGGTGAATATGAGGTGAGTATAACAGGATATAGTGGTCTGTGAATAAGAAGACAACTATAGATTGCGGCTCATAGCGAAAGAAAATCAATGGATGAATGCTTGAATATCCTGAAATGCCCGCAGAAACGCCGCGTTGAGGCATTTTACTTGAAACCACTAGATGTTGTGGTCAAAAACTGCGCAGCGAAAAATCTGAAAAAAGGTTCATAAAGTCAGTTAAATGTGACCGATGCACGTACCCGTTTTGTACCTGTCGCTAAAGTAGTGATGTGGAGTCGTAAGAGGTAGTGGCCCACAGGAAGTGAAAACTACTATAAAAGGAACATAATAATGAAAGGCCTGAAACGAACACTGCTTGCGCTGGGCGTCGCAGGGTTGCCTGCTGCCGCAATGGCAGACATTGTGATGCTGGAGGACAGCACAATGGGGAATATTACCGGCCAGGCCGGTGTGTCCATTGAGCTGGAAACCAAGATCAATATGGACCGCTTTATCTACACCGATGAAGGCTCGCTAACGGTCAGTGATATCAGTATTGGCGGTGCGGAACGGACAGACTTCTTTGGTTTCAATGGCCTGGGTGGGCCGGATTCCAATGATCTTCTGGACAACATCCGTATCGATATTGATGTGCTCGCCGACGGCGATGCGGCCATCAATATCCGCCCGCAATTCTTCAATGCCATAGATTTCCGTGTGACCTCCGGTGCGTGGGAATTGTGGGGGCAGGGCGGCCAGAACACGGCACTGATGGACAACCTGTTCATCGAGGGTGTGCTGGGGCGTGGTTCTATCCACATTGATACAGACACCGACATCATGCGGCTACGTTCGGCGTTCGCTATTGAAGTGATGGATTTCGATGTGCCGTTTGCGGCCGTGGGCATTCGTGGCCTTTCACTGACCGGTGCGGACTACGATCAGACCTTCCCGAGCGTGTTGGACCTGTTCGCGGAAGTGGATCTGTATATCTACAACGGCCAGCGTGCAGACGGTGGTTCCTCCCTGGCGATCGATATGCCCAGCTTTGCGGCGGACATCGGTATGCAGGAGGTGATTGTAGGGCAGGCCTCGATCGGCCAGATCTTCATTGATGATCTGGCGATCACCAATACCCAGATGCGGGTGTACGGTCACTAGTGACCAAACTGTCTACGGGGCATGCAAGGTGCCCCGTAGACGAGTTTGCCGGCGAGCGTGATCAGCCCAACAACAAACTGTCGTCGTCCACTTCCAGCCCGCGCTGCTTCTCGAACAGTTCCAGCAGGTCTTTCACTTCCAGTCCTTCCCGGTCCTGGCCGGCGATATCGAACACCACCTGGCCCTGGTGCAGCATCACTGTGCGGTCGCCCACTTCCAGCGCCTGTTTCATGCTGTGGGTGACCATCAGCGCGGTGAGCTTCTGTTCTTCAATGATCTGTGTGGTCAGATCCAGCACGAAGGAGGCGGTTTTCGGGTCCAGCGCGGCGGTGTGTTCGTCCAGCAACAGGATGGCGGAGGGTGTCAGGCTGGCCATCAACAGGCTGACGGCCTGGCGTTGGCCGCCGGAAAGCAGGCCCATCTTGTCGCCCAGACGATTTTCCAGGCCCAGGTTGAGGGAGGCCAGGCTGGATTTGAACTGGTCCATGTAGCGGGCTTTTACGGCTGCGCTCAGCCCACGGCGCTGGCCACGTTTGATGGCCAGGGCCAGGTTTTCCTCGATGGTCAGGCCTTCACAGGTGCCCGCCAGCGGGTCCTGGAATACGCGGGCTACCCGGCCGGCGCGTTTGTGGGTGGGCAGCTTTGTTACGTCCTGGTTGTCGACGATGATGTTGCCGCTGTCCACCATGACCTCACCGGCGAGGGCGTTGAGGAAGGTGGATTTGCCGGCGCCGTTGCTGCCAATCACGGTGACGAATTCGCCCTGGTTGACGGTCAGGCTCATGCCTCGAAGGGCCGGGTTTTCCAGCGGCGTGCCCTTGCCGAAGGTGAGGGTCAGGTCGGTTGCTGTAATCATGCTTCCTCCTCAGGCCTTTTTGCGGGTAAACCGCGCGGCAACGGACGTGCGAACACCGGGCAGCACAATGGCCAGGGTGACCAGCACGGCGGTGATCAGGTTCAGGTCCTGGGCCTGTAGCCCCAGGAAGTCAGCGTTCAGCGCCAGGGCAATGGCCAGGCGGTAGACGATGGCGCCGATCACACAGGCAATCAGGGCTCGGAGAACCGTAGACGGCGTAAGCACGGCTTCACCACCGATCAGTGAGGCCAGGCCGATCACGATCACGCCCACACCCATGGTCACGTCTGCAGCGCCCTGGCTCTGGGCGAACAGGGCACCGGCGAGGCCTACCAAGCCGTTAGAGACGGCAACCCCCAGCACAATCATGGCACCGGTGGCGATACCTTGTGCACGGGCCATTCGCGGGTTTGCGCCGGTGGCGCGCATGGCCAGCCCGGTTTCGGATTTCATGAAACGCCACAGCAACAACAGGCTTACCATCACCACGAGGATGAACAACAGTACCGGCACCTGATGGTAGGCAAGGCCAAGCTCGTACCAGGGTGTGAGCACGGTTTCCTCGGTGAGCAGGGCAATGTTGGGCCGGCCCATGATGCGCAGGTTCACGGAATACAGCGCGATCATCGTGAGGATGGACGCCAGCAGGTTGAGAATGTTGAGTTTGACGTTCAGCAATGCGGTTACCGCACCGGCACCCATGCCGGCAATCACGGCGGCGCCGGTGGCCAGCCAGGGGTTAACGCCTTCAATGATAAGGACGGCTGCCACGGCGGCGCCCAGGGGAAAACTGCCGTCCACGGTCAGGTCCGGGAAGTCCAGTACGCGAAACGAAAGGTAGATACCGAAGGCGACCAGCCCGTAGATCAGGCCGGTTTCGATGGCGCCATAAAAGGCAATGTTACTAAGCATGGGATAGGGTCACCGTAAATGAAAACGGGCAGCCCTTGTGAGGCCGCCCGCTAACAGTGGGTTACTTGTCGCTGTTTACGACTTTTTTCGCGTCGCTGATCAGGTCGTCGGACAGGGTAATGCCCATGCGCTCTGCGGCAGCGGGGTTCACGAACAGTTCCAGGGTGTCCACGGATTCCACATTCATGTCACCGGGGTTGGCACCTTCCAGGATGCGGGCCACCATGGCGCCGGTCTGGCGGCCGTGGTCGTAGTAGTCGAAGCCAAGGGCAGCAACGGCGCCACGGCCGACGGTGGCGGTGTCAGCGGCGAAGACCGGAATGCTGGCACGCTCGCCCACGGAGATGACCGCTTCCACGGCGCTGATCACGGTGTTGTCGGTGGTCAGGTAGATGGCGTCTGCTTTGCCTACCAGGGAGCGGGCCGCACCGAGCACTTCCGAGGTCTTGGTGGCGGCGGCTTTGACCAGTTCCATGTCACGGGCCTGCAGGCGCTCTTCAAGCAGCTCCACCAATGCCACGGCGTTGGCTTCGCCGGGGTTGTAGACGGTGCCGATGCGTTTGGCGTCTGGCACCACCCGCTCGAGCAGGTCGAGGTGGCGTTCGATGGGCAGCATGTCGGTCACGCCGGTGATGTTGGCTCCCGGAGCCTTCAGGCTTTTCACCAGCTTGGCGCCGACCGGGTCGGTCACCGCGGAGAAGACGACTGGAGTCTGGCGAGCGGCGGCGGCCATGGTCTGTGCCGACGGCGTGGCGATGGCGACGATCACGTCCGGGCCTTCACCCACGAACTTGCGGGCAATCTGTGACGCGATGGCGGCGTTGCCCTGGGCGCTTTCGTGCATGATGCGAACCTGTTCGCCGTCTTTGTATCCCTGTGCTTCCAGTTCGTCCCGTACGCCCTGATGAACGGCATCCAGTGCCGGATGCTCCACAATCTGGGTGATGGCGACCACCCGCTGTTCGTCGCTCTGTGCAGTGGCGGGTGCAATGGCAGCCATTGCCAGCAGGGCGGTGCCGATCAGCGTGCGCAGAATCTTGTTGGCCATAAACCGGTCTCCGGGTCTGTTCAGACTGTTTGGCGCGCCGGGAGATCGAACGCGCGTTTAATAATGGGGCGGGAGTTTATCACAGGCTATTGGATTGATGGGTAAGGGAAGGTACCTTTTACAGGGATTTGCGCGGCAGTATGCCAGCTTAAAAGTACATGTGATGCGGAATAGTTTTAGTTCCGTCACGTTTTGATGGTGACGGCTGTGGTGAAATAGGCTACTAAAGTCTAATGCAGTGCAGCCCTTACATAATAAAAACACTGATAACTCAAAAATAACACAACGCAAGGAAGGTCCATGGACACTACTGACAAACTCCCCCTGGATATGGTTTATCACTGGGAACACGCCAAAGCGGATTCCCTGTACCTGACTCAGCCCATTGGCGACGGCAAGGTGGTTGAATACACCTGGAAGCGCGCGGTGGACGAAGCCCGCCGGATGGCCTCGTACCTGAAATCCCTGAACCTGCCGGAGAAGAGCCGAGTCGGGATCATATCCAAGAACTGCGCGCAGTGGATCATGTCGGACTGGGCCATCTGGATGGCCGGCCACATCTCCGTGCCGCTTTACCCGACCCTGAACGCGGATACGGTGAACTACATCCTTAACCACAGCGAATGCGACGTTCTGTTTGTCGGTAAGCTGGACGACTGGGATCAGATGAAGTCCGGCGTGCCGGAGTCCGTGCGTTGTATTTCCTACCCACTGAGCCCGCCCAACGATTTTGAAACCTGGGACGACCTTGTGGGCAAGTACCCGCCACTGGAAGAGAACACCCAGCGGGATGCGGATGAACTGGCCACCATTGTGTACACCTCTGGCAGCACCGGCCGGCCGAAGGGCGTTATGCTGAGCTTCCGTAATATGGCATTTGCGGCTGCCGGTGGCACCCAGGTGCTGGGCGTGGGTGCGGAAGAGCGCATGCTGTCTTACCTGCCGCTGGCGCACGTTTTCGAGCGCACGTTTGTGGAGCTGGGCTCGCTGTACTCCGGTTTTCAGCTGTTCTTTGCCGAGTCGCTGGATACCTTTGTCCAGGATCTGCAGCGGGCACAGCCGACGCTGTTCCTGTCAGTGCCCCGCCTGTGGGTGAAATTCCAGCACGGCGTTTTGCAGAAGCTGCCCAAGGAGAAGCTGGAAAAGCTGCTGAAGGTTCCGCTACTGAACAAGGTGATCAAGAAGAAGGTGCTCAAAGGGCTGGGCCTGAACAAGGTCAAACTGGCTGGCAGTGGCTCCGCACCTCTTTCCAACGATGTGCTGGACTGGTACCGCAACCTGGGGCTGGAACTGCTGGAAGGCTACGGCATGTCCGAGAACTTTGCCTATTCCCACATGAACAAGCCTGGCCGTTCCCGCACCGGCTACGTGGGTGAAGCACTGCCCGGCGTGGAAATGAAGATCAGCGACGAGGGCGAAGTGCTGGTGAAAAGCCCGGCCACGATGATGGGGTACTACAAGGACGAAGAGAAAACCCGCGAAACCTTCTCAGAGGACGGTTTCCTGAAAACCGGCGACAAAGGCGAAATCGACGAGATGGGACGCCTGAAGTTGACCGGCCGCATCAAGGAAATCTTCAAGACCAGCAAGGGTAAGTACATCGCCCCCGCACCGATCGAGAACCGCCTGATGTCTCACGAGGCCATCGAAATGGTGTGTGTCTCCGGGGCCAACCAGACGCAACCCCACGCGCTGGTGATGCTGGGCGAGGAGATTCGTCCGAAGATGGCTGATGAAGCATTCCGCAAGGACATCGAGGCCAGCTTCAAGCAGTTGATTACGGACGTCAACAAGACCGTGGACCCTCACGAGCAACTGGCGTTCATTACCGTGGTCAGCGATGAATGGTCCATCGAGAACAGCTTCCTGACCCCGACACTGAAGCTGAAGCGTAATGTGGTGGAGGATGCGTATCAGGAAAATGTGGACTCCTGGTACGCAAAACGTGAGCCGGTCATCTGGCAGTAGAGAAAACCGACGTAAGTCGCATAGGGAAAGCGCTGAAACGGGCATAAACTGAAGACATATTCAGGAGGGAATATGACTCAGTTAGCCCGGTTTCAGAAACGCATTTATGACATGATTCCGCTCTCGGAAGCATTGGGTGTGGAGCTGGTTTCCTATGACGGCCATGCGTTGTTGGTCAGTGCTCCGCTGGCCCCCAACCACAACCACCAGGGGACTGGCTTCGGGGGGAGTGTCTACTCGGTTGCAGTGATTTCCGCCTGGGGGTTGGTTGAGCTGGTATTGACCGACTTGGGATTGGCCGGAAAGGTGGTGATCCAGGTAGGTGAAATTGAGCACATTGAGCCGGTAGACACGAACTTCTTCGCCCTGTGCCGCCTCCCCGGCGGTGAAGTCCCTGACCGATTCCGAAAAAGCCTGGCCCGCCACGGCAAGGGCAGGCTTTCCCTGATTGCTGAAGTGTATTGCGGCGAACCCACCACGGAACCCGTCAGAGAACCCGTTGCGGTTTTCCAGGGCCGTTTTGTGGTTCAGGGCGCGCAATCCCGTTCGGTGATCTAAGCGGACTTCCCGGCTGCCGCTTGAAGGCGGCGAACGTCAGCTAATGGCCCGGGTGTCGGAAATGGACTTGCTCATGAGGATGATCGGAATGATGCCGGCCAGCACGATAATCAATGCCGGCAGGGCGCTGTGGGCGAGCTTCTCGTCCGAGGCAAACTGGTACACGTAGGTGGCCAGGGTTTCAAAATTAAAGGGCCGCAGGATTAACGTCGCCGGCAGCTCCTTCATACAGTCCACGAACACCACCAACGCCGCCGTAATCAAGGTGCCCCGCAACATCGGCAGGTGAACCTTCAGCAGTGTATTGCCCGGTGTATGGCCCAGGGACCGGGAGGCCATGTCCATACTGGGTGTAATTTTCTGCAGGGCACTTTCCACACTGCCAGCGGAGACCGCCAGGAAGCGAACGGTATAGGCGAACACCAACGCAAAGGCGGTACCACTAAGCAGCAGCCCACTGCTGACCCCGAAGTTGTCCCTCAGGATGCCATCCACCCAGTTGTCAAAACCGGCTAGCGGCACAATCACGCCCACTGCGAGCACGGCCCCGGGCATGGCGTAGCCCAGGCTGGAAAGCCGCATCATCACGCGCATGCCCCGGGTATCGTGCAGGCGGCGGCTGTAGGCGAGGGTGACGCCAATGATCAGCGTGGTCAGCGCGGCGGTTCCCGAGAGAAACAGGCTGTTGAGCGTGTTGCGAACGAAGTCCGGGTTCCAGCTTTCGTCGAAGTACTCCCAGGCATAGTGACCAAGGGTGGCGGCTGGCAGCAGGAAACCGAAGATCACTGGTACGGCGCACACGGCCACGCACACCCACTGGCGCGGGCGTGACAGGGTAAAGCGGCGGATTGGCTCGCGGTTGTCCCGCGCTGCGAATTGTTGCTGTTTGCGCCGGGAATAGCGCTCCAGGGTCACCAGGATAACGACGAAGGCCAGCATGGTGGTGGCAATCTGCGCGGCGCCTCCCAGATTCCCCAGGTTCATCCAGGTGTCGAACAGGCCGGCGGTCAGGGTTTGTACCGCAAAGAAATCCACCGTACCGAAGTCGTTCAGGGTTTCCATCAATACCAGCGACAGGCCAACCGCTACGGCAGGCCGGGCAATCGGCAGCACCACCCGGAAGAAGGTGCTGATGGCGGAATGCCCCAGGCTACGGCTGACCGCAAACAGGGAAGGGGATTGCTCCAGGAACGCGGCCCGTGCCAGCAGGTATACATAGGGATAGAGCACCAGGCCGATCATCAGGGTGGCGCCTTCCAGGCTGCGGATTTCGGGGAACCAGTAGTCGGCGGCGTTGTGCCAGCCAAACCAGTCCCGCATGGCGGTCTGAACCGGCCCGGCGTAATCCAGAAGGCTGGTATAGACATAAGCAATGACATAGGCAGGCACCGCAAAGGGTAGCAGCATGGCCCATTCAAAAAACTTGCGACCGGGAAAGTCGCACATAGTGACCGCCCAGGCGCTGGCGAGGCCGATAACCAGCGTGATGAAAGCCACGCCGGCCATGAGTTGGAGTGTGGTAACCAGATAGCGGGGAAGCGTGGTGTCCAGCAGGTGAGGCCAGATATTCTCTTCCGGAAACAGCGCCAGGATAAGCACCGACAGTACCGGAAGCGCCACGATGGCGGTGGTCACTGCGGCGGTGATCAGCCAGCGTTTCGAGGTCCGTTTTGCCAGCAGGGGGTATCTCGCCCCGGTCTGTTCAATGGCCTCGGACATAGGTTTCCTTTGGGTGAATTGGGAATAGGGTGCGGATTGTACAAAAAAGCCGGGACCTGAGTCCCGGCTTTTTCAATACATGGCTGGTTTAGTTGTCGTAATCGACGCGATCAACCATCTTCACCGCTGCGCTGCGGTTTTCCGCGATTTCCTGGAGAGACAGGTCGTCCGGGTTAATCTCACCCCATTCGGCCACCATGCCGGAGGGCTTTACGTCGGGGTTGGCCGGGTATTCGGTGTTGGCCTCGGCGTAAATCTGCTGTGCCTTGGGCTCTGACAGGAACTCCATCAGGCGGATGGCGTTGTCACGGTTGGGCGCACTTTTGGTCAGGGCGATACCGCTGATGTTGATGTGAGTGCCACGGCCAGCCGCGTTGGGGAATACCAGACGTACGGACTCGGCGGCCTCGCGCTGGTTCTCGTCGTTCAGCATGTTGCCGTAGTAATAACTGTTACCGATGGCAATGTCGCACTCGCCGGCATGGATGGCCTTGATCTGGTCACGGTCACCGCCCTGGGGCTTGCGTGCCAGGTTGTCTTTCAGGCCTTCCAGCCACTCTTCAGTGGCTTCTTCGCCATGGTGGGCGATCATGGAGGAGAACAGGGCAATGTTGTAAGGGTGCTTGCCGCTGCGGGTACAGATGCGGTCATCCCACTTTTCATCCGCCAGTTGCTCGTAGGTCGTGATCTCGCCTTCTTCAACACGTTCCTTTGAGGCATAGATCAGCCGGCCGCGGGTGGTGAGGGCGAACCACTTGCCGTCAGGATGACGAAGGTTCTGCGGGATGTTGCTCTGCAGAGTTTCGTTTTCAATGCCTTCAACGAGGTCGCGCTCAACCAGCTCGTTGATGCGGGAGATATCCACCGTCATCACCAGGTCCGCGGGGCTGTTGCGTCCTTCACGCTCCAGTCGCTCTGCCAGGCCTTTCTTGGCGAAGACGACGTTGGTTTCGATCCCGGTTTCTTCCTGGAATGCATTCAGCAGCGGTTCCAGCAGGTAAGCCTGGCGGTAGGAGTAGATGTTGACCTCGCCGTCAGCGCTGGCCTGCAGGGGCAGCGCGCAGGCTGCTGCGATGGCAGTCGCCGCAAGTTTCATTTTCATGGTAGGTATTCCTTTATGGTTTTGGGTAAGGGGTGATCTTTATACGTGTAGTGAGACGTAATGGTAGTTAACAATGCCAACTATTCTTATTTGTGTTGCGCTGAGTGTCAATACACCGTTGCCAACTTATCTCGGAAATGGTGTTATGCTTCGGAAGACTATAAAAACTATGTAAAAAGTGGTGGGCATACAGACTATGGTTGGGAATGATCGAAGAGTGCACGGTCGCACAGCAATGAGTGCGAAGGTTCGGGTTACCCATGAAGAACTTGGTGAATTCGTGTTCTCAACCAGGGACATTTCCGATGGCGGCGTTTTTATTGTTGTCGACACCGAACCCTTCGCACCGTCGATCGGTGACAGTGTTCAGGTTCAGGTGCAGGGCCTTCCGGTGCCTGCTCCCGTGCTGGATATGGTGGTGGTACGTAAGACCAACGACGGTTTTGGTCTACAGTTTGCGGATCAATAGACGGTGCTCACCTGAATGATATTCAACAGATCTTTCTTCCCTATGCGGCTTATCGTCGCCGTTCTGCCATTTGTCCTGAGTGGGTGCGCATCCTATTACACCCACTACGCGGTGTTTCCCGCTGAGAATTCGGCTGGCGAAGATCGCCAGGTAAAATTGACGTGGCAGACTGCCGAATACCCCGGCTGGTGGGTGGCGGATAACCGGTCCACACCCATTACCGTCGAAACCCAATGCAGCGCCCGTGAATGGCGTCTGGTGGATGACAGCCATGAAGACTCCGCCAACCAATCCTGCGGGGAGGGTATCCGGGCCTGCGGTAACGAAGGGCTGGACCGTGTTGCCCGCACGGGCGCGTCGGCAGCTGGCAAGCGCTGCATGACGATAAATGCGGACGATCCGGCGGCACGCGTCACCGATATTGGTTCGTCACTGGATCTGCTGGTGTCCTGTGAGCCGGTCAAGACCGTTCGGGGTAGTGGCGATGATGCCGACAACATCGACTATATCCGGGCTTCAACGGTGCCTTACACTATCTATAGCCGCAAATCCCCCCGTGGATCACTTCACGCCCGGCCGCCGGAACTGGATGATTCGGTTTGTGACGACGAATAGAAGGGCAGCGACCTGTCAGTAATGTGAATGGTGTCACGTTGCTACATTTTGTTTCCTGATGATAGTTTCGGTTACTCCCTGTCGCGTTCCGGTTACTTCACACTACATAAATGTAATGGACTCTTTCTGAGCGGGCGTCACAATAGTGATTATCGATTCGTGCACGTGTTAGAGGTGTCCCGTGGGAGTCCGTCAAAAGAAAATTGCTGTACACGATCTGGAGATTGGCATGTTTGTGTCCGATCTCGATCGCCCGTGGCATCAGACGCCTTTCCCCATCCAGGGCTTTCACATCCGCTCCCAGAACGATGTGCGTTCGCTGGTTACTCACTGCAAGTGGGTGATTATCGATGAGGCCGAGGTTCGCGAGGCCATCGATCAGAGCAAACCCGGAAAACGCATCTTCAGGCGCCCGAGCAAACGCTCAGGGCATGAGCGAGATTCGGTACAGTTGCCGCCTCTCAATATCAAGGAGCCGGTCAAGTACGACTCCGTAACGACCATGCGCAGAGAACTGAAGGTGTCCAAGAAGCTGATGATCGATGCGGAAGCGTCGCTGAATCAGGTTTTCGAGGCCATTCGTCAGCATGAAACGCCGGACCTTAGGGGGGTGGCTGTCGTCACCCAGAAAATGGTTTCCAGCGTTGTTCGCAATCCCGATGCCATGCTGTGGCTCAGCCGCACCCGTCACCATGACAACTATACGTATCGGCACTCCCTGAATACGGCAGTATGGGCACTGGTCTGTGGCCGTCAGTTGGGCCTGAATGAAGGCCTTCTCAATCACCTTGGGCTGGGCTGCCTGCTGTCTCAGGTTGGCAAGCTGGACCTTCCAGCCCGCATTCTTGCCAATGAGGGCAAGCTGGATTCCGAGGACTTCTCCGTGTACCGCACTTACGTAGAGCGCGGTGTTGCGAAGCTTGCGGACAGCGGTTTATCTCGTGCGGTTCTCAGTGTTGTGCAGGGCCACCGCGAACGGCATAACGGATCCGGTTTCCCGGAAGGTGTCCGAGGCGACCGGATTCCACTGCTGGCCAAGGTGGCGGGGCTGTCGGAATATTTCGAGACACTGATTGGCCCGCGGACTTCGGCGGAGCCCATGACGCCGGCCCGCGCGGTGACGCTGTTGTATGAAATGCGCAACATTGAATTCCAGGAGGACCTGGTAGAGCAGTTTATCCAGGCCATTGGCATTTACCCCACCGGCAGCCTGGTTGAGCTTAATGATGGCCAGCGCGGTATTGTGGTTTCCCATGCGCCGGAGCGTCGGTTGTGGCCGAAGGTTATGGTGATGACGGACTGCTATCACCGGCCGTTGAAGTCCGCCCGGATCGTGGACCTTGCAAAATACAATGAAGGGCGTGGCGCGCATGACACTCTGACAGTGGCCGAGTGCCTGCCCCATGGCACGGAAGGGTTGAACCCGGAGCACTACGACGTGACTGGTGCGGAGTCCCGCTGGAACCTGTCACGCATTGTCGGCGCCTGATACGGCTCGGGTTATCGAGCAATTATTGAATAAGTACCCTGAGCTGTTTCTTCACCCATCGGTAGGTACCTTCGGGGCGGAAGTTCACCAACAGCTCGGATTCTCCTCCGGATTCACCCGCAACAAAATACTCCACAGACGCTGACTGCCAATCGAAAGAGTGCACCACCACATCCTGATCGCGGGTGCTGATGGCTTCGATGGTATCCAGTTGCGGCTGATCGGCTATCTTGCGTACCCGCACGGTTTTGATGGCGGTGTCCGAAGCGGGGAATTCCGCCACATAATCGTCCAGGTAATAACGGTTGGACAGTTGGGTGCTGATGGTGTCCAGTTCCCGCGTGAGATAACCCTCGGCGTCCTCGACATCCACATCCTCCAGGCTGCGAACGGCGTTGAGGATGCGATCGCGCTTGCTTTGCAGGTCCTCCCGATACTCGACGTCTTCGTCACGGTCCTCTTCTTCGTCCGGGCGAGGGTCCGCGTTGGCGATTTCCTCTTCGGTGGGTGGGTCTTCACAAAGCTCATCGTCGGCTGGGTAGAAGCAGATGCTTTGCAGCAACTGGTTGGCGGGAGACGGCGAGTTGCCGCCTTCGGCGAAGTCGCTTTCAGGAACATTGAAGTCGATCGGCGCGTCCAGGTCGGGTAGCGCGGCATTCAGTTGCGTAATAACCCGCTCCCGTATGTCGATGCCCTGGCCATTGGAGAGGTTCAGGCTCCAGTTGAGCGCCAGTAGAAACCGCGTCATGTTGATCAGGGTAACTTCATCCTGGATCAGTTGCTGTTCTGTCAGTCGGTGGTTCTGCAGTCCTTCGTCGGTGGTGCCTGGTATCTCCAGCGCAGTTCGCAGGTCCGGGAAGAATTCCAGAGGGGTGACAATGGACCGCGCGGGAATCCCATCCGCCAGTTGCAGGTTGCCGACGCGAAGGCTGATCCGTTCGCCGGGGTAGTAGTTGAAGCGTCCGTTGGCGTCAGTGGTGCCGTTGCGGCTGGCTGTGGAATAGGTAAGCCCGGTGATACCCGCCGGCATGAGCTGCCCCGTGCGTGAACCGTCATCTCCGCCGCTGCCGTCGCCACCGAAGCACCCGGCCAGTAGGACCGTTAATGCGAGCGGGCAAATCAGAGACGGTAATGCAGATGTGAAGTGAACGGATCTCATGGTGGCGCGTACATTCCCTGGCGTTCGGTCGGTGGTGCAAGACCTTTTGTAAGTTGTTGTAACCGGCATTATAAGGACGGCACTGGTGCCATATCGGGAAACCTGTCGCAGTTTGGGGTTTTAGTCGGTGTAGCGGGATTGCGCCGAACTACTTGAATTTCACTTTCCGGGCCTCCAGTTATAGCTTTTGTTTTTTCTATTCCACTATTGGGCGCGGCAGCAGCATTGTCGGTGGCCCCTGCAGCTCTGGATTCACTATGACCAACGCACTTGAAATCGAAGGTCTGGTCAAGACCTATGGCGACGGCTTCCAGGCCCTGAAAGGGATTGACCTGCATGTCGCCGAAGGTGACTTTTTTGCCTTGCTAGGACCCAACGGGGCGGGGAAGTCCACCACCCTTGGCATTGTTTGCTCACTGGTGAATAAAAGCGCGGGCAAGGTTCGCGTATTCGGATCTGACATCGACACCCATCTATCGGACGCCAAACTGAACCTGGGTGTTGTGCCCCAGGAGTTCAACTTTAACCAGTTTGAGAAGGTGTTCGACATTGTGACCACCCAGGCGGGCTATTACGGTATTCCTCTGAAGAAGGCATCGGAGTCCGCAGAAAAGTACCTGCGCCAGCTTGGGCTCTGGGATAAGCGCAATACGCCGGCCATGATGCTGTCGGGGGGCATGAAGCGGCGGCTGATGATTGCCCGGGCGCTGGTGCATGAACCCAAGCTGCTAATTCTGGATGAGCCCACGGCCGGGGTGGATATCGAGTTGCGCCGCTCCATGTGGACGTTCCTGGAAGAGATGAACCGACAGGGCACCACCATCATCCTGACCACCCACTACCTGGAGGAAGCGGAAGCCCTGTGCCGCAATATTGCCATCATCGACCACGGCAAGATCCTGCGTCACACCAGCAAGCGAGCGTTGTTGCAGCAGTTGAGCTCTGAAACCTTTGTGCTGGACACCGCCGAGCCGTTGACGGAAGCACCGGTGCTCGACGGTTTCTTCAGTCACATGGATGACGAGGGTGCCCTGGTGGTGGATGTGGAAAAGGGCCAGAGTCTGAACGGCATGTTCATCCAGCTGGAAGAGCAGGGCGTTCGCGTGGTCAGCATGCGCACCAAAGCCAACCGACTCGAAGAGCTGTTTATCCGCATGGTTGAGGACAACAACCCCCGTAACGCCACCCAGGGAGAAACCGCATGAGAACGGATGCGATGCTGACCGCGTATAAAACCATCGTCACCCGTGAAATCCGTCGCTTCATGCGGATATGGCCACAAACCCTGTTGCCACCGGCGGTCACCATGACGCTGTACTTTATTATTTTCGGCAACCTCATTGGCTCGCGCATCGGGGTGATGGGCGGCTTCGATTATATGGCGTTCATTGTTCCAGGGCTGATCATGATGTCGGTGATCACCAGTTCCTACGCCAACGTGGTGTCGTCGTTTTTCTCCATGAAGTTCCAGCGCAGCATTGAGGAGTTGCTGGTGTCACCTGTGCCCAACTGGGTGATCCTCGCCGGCTATGTAACAGGTGGTATGTCCCGGGGATTGGGCATTGGGTTGATCGTAACGCTGCTGTCACTGGGCTTTACGCAGTTGTCGATCCATCATCTGCCGATGGTGATCCTGACGGTGTTCCTGACATCGGCGCTGTTTTCGTTAGGTGGTTTCATCAATGCCATGCTGGCGACCAAGTTTGATGATATTTCCATTGTGCCGACCTTTGTTCTGACACCGCTGACTTACCTGGGCGGGGTGTTCTACTCGATCGACATGCTGCCGGGGTTCTGGCAAGGGGTGTCGATGATCAACCCGATACTCTACATGGTGAATGCCTTCCGCTACGGTATTCTGGGCGTGTCGGATGTTAATCCCTACGTCGCCCTTGGTATGATTCTGCTGTTTATTGCCATTCTGTCTGCCATTTCCCTGCGCATGTTGGCGCGCGGTAAGGGCATACGTCACTGATGAACGTTTCCCAGGATTGATCATGGCCCTTAATGATGCCCCGCTGGGCAAATCCAGCGACTACCCGGATGCCTACGATCCGCAATTGTTGTTTCCCGTGGCACGGGAGGAAAACCGTCGCCGCATCGGCCTGGAGGATGGCCGCTGGCCCTGGTTCGGGGAAGACTTGTGGCAGGCCTGGGAAATTTCCTGGTTGCGCACCGGGGGCGTGCCCGCAGTCGCCTGGGCGGAAATTCGGGTGCCTTCGGCGTCGCCGTCGATTATTGAGTCCAAGTCTCTCAAGCTGTACCTGAATTCCCTGAACCAGACGGTGTTTTCCTCCGCCGATCAGGTTCGGGATGTGATTGCTCGTGACCTGTCGAGCGCAAGCGGTGCGGCGGTCAATGTAGACCTGCACAGTGTTGATCAGGGAGCGAGAGCGGTCGGTCGGCCGGAAGGCTTCGTGCTGATCGACGACGAGGATGTGGAATCCGTGGGCTACGACTACAACCCGGACAGCCTACAGGCGACGGGTGATGTGGTGTCGGAGAAACTGTGTTCGCACCTGCTGAAAAGCAATTGCCCCGTCACCGGCCAACCGGACTGGGCAACGGTGCTGATCGATTACACCGGCCCGGCGATGGACCGGGCAGGGCTGCTGCAATACATCGTGAGTTTTCGCCAGAAGCAGGACTTTCATGAGCATTGTGTGGAAACGATGTTTACCGACCTGATGGCCCGTTGTCAGCCGCAGAAGCTGTCGGTGTGCGCCCGTTATACGCGAAGGGGTGGTCTGGATATCAACCCCTGGCGCAGTACCGACCCGGAAGAGGCGGTAGGGCCACGGTTGATCAGGCAGTAGGTGTAAAGGCGGGAACGGTCAGGAATCCTCTTCCTGGCGCAGTCGCTCAGCGGCATCCTCGAGCGCAGACAGGATGGACTCCCGTTCCCGTTCGGTGATTTTTTCCGAATCCAGGTACATGGCAAAGCCGCTGCGTTCGTGCTCAAGGAAACTGCGGTTGGGGCCCATGTCGCGGCGGAAATCCACCACTTCGTAGATGGAGACCGGGCGGCCGAAGCCTTTAACCGTGATCTCGCCCTTGTCGCGGCACATGATGCGGTCCTTGATCAGCGAGAAGGTTTCGTAGGAGATCAGGATTTCACCGGGTTCAGCCAGGGATTCCAGGCGGCTGGCCAGGTTCACTTCCTTGCCGATGATGGTGTAGTCCATGCGGTTCTCGGCGCCGAAGTTGCCAACGGTGGTGTAGCCTGTGCTGATGCCCATGCGGATTTCCAGCGGTGTCTTGATACCCTGGCTGCGCCATTTCTGCCGCATGATTTTCATGTGTTTACGCATTTCCACCGCCATGGACACGCAGGCGAAGGCGTCTTCTTTCTGGCCCCGGCTGGTGGGGTCACCGAAGAAAATCATGATGGAATCGCCAACGAACTTATCGATGGTGCCGCCGTATTTGAGGGCCACTTCCGACATTTCGTTGAAGTAGTGGTTCAGCAGTTCCGTCAGTGCTTCCGGCTCCATCTCTTCGGACAGTTCTGTAAAACCCTTGATGTCGGAGAAGAAGACGGCCAATTTCTTGCGTTGTGTTTCCAGCCGCACGTCTCTTTCACCGGTAAAGATGGACTGCCACACCTGCGGTGACAGATACTTGGAGAGTTTGTGGGACAGGGCAATGGATTGTTCCCGCTGATTCTGGATCTGGGTTTTTGCCATCATCAGCGCGCGGGCCTGCTGGTGGGAATAGAACGCAGTCACACAGATATAAAGGCCGGTGGCACTGATCGCGATAATGCTGGTGATCATCGGCGACTGCAGTGACTCGGCGGGGCCCACGATGGCAACGCCGATGGCGCCGCAGGCGGCCATGATCATGGTGCCTAGCAGCCACTGGCGGATGCCGCCCACAATCAGGCAACTAAACATCAGCATCAGTGCCACGGCGACCGAGGGTATCGCAATCAATCCAATGCAGCCGACGAATCCACCCCCGATGGCGCAATCCGTTAACAGCATTTTCTGGCGAATACGGGATGAGTTACGGAGAAACGTTCGCCGGGTAAGTTGATGGGCAATGTGTGGCCAGGTCAGGGCGCCTGAAAGCAGCCACAGCATCCACAGGCCGAAGACGTCTTGCAGTACGCCTGACACAATAATGCCGGCAGTCGCCGTATACGCCAGTATCCTGCCGTTGTAATCCGGCATGGGCGGGATGGCAATCGGATGGTTCTGCGCGTCAAGCACGGCGGCCTTGCTGGCACTGGTACTGGCGTTACGCAGGTCAATCGGTGCGCTCATCATTCAGAAACGGATCCGCCCGACGAGCATATCTCTGAACATCACCCAATCGCCCATCAGGCTGTACAGTGGGTGTTTGAAGGTGGCAGGTCGGTTTTTCTCGAAGCCATAGTGGCCAACCCAGGCAAACCCGTAGCCGATGACGGGCAGGAGCAACAGATAGAGGAACTTGGCCGTTACAATGGCGTAGAGTGTAACGAGGATGACCAGCAGGCTGCCGACGAAGTGAAGCCTGCGGCAGTTTACATCGCTATGTTCTTCAAGGTAGTACGGATAGAAGTCCGCGAAATTGCGGAATGTTTGCTGTTGGCTCATAGGGCGTCTACCGGCTCGCTTATCGTTTTTAAGGTAGATAGTACTGTCTGATAGTGGAAAGTACTTAGACTAAAGACTAACAGTAAACCATCTGTCCCACAATTCATACGGTCGTTTGGCCCGAACTGACGTATTGAAATCAACCACAGCGAGGCGATATGACAGCAGTAATGGAAGCCCTGTTAAAACGATCTTCAGAGCCACGCCTGGAGGCGCCAGCACCGGACCCGGCAACGCTTGAAAATGCCTTTGCCTGCGCCGCGAGGGCGCCGGACCATGCGTTGCTGAGGCCCTGGCGGTACCTGATTATTGAGGGAGACGAGGCATTGAACGCCCTGGGTGAATTGTTTGCCGCCACCTGTGGCGACGGCGCCTCGGAAAAGGAGCGGGAAAAACGCTGCAAGAAGGCACTGCGGGCGCCTATGGTGATCGTTGGCGTTGCGTCTTACCAGTCCCATCCCAAAGTGCCGGAGATCGAGCAGTCCATGTCGGCCGCGGTGGGGATGGGGTATTTGTTGTTGGCTCTGGAGTCCGCCGGGTTTGGAGGCATGTGGCGTACCGGTGCCATGGCGCACGATCCAGCTATCAAGCGAGGCTTGGGGCTGCAGGACAATGAGATCATAACCGGGTTCCTGTATACCGGCAGTGTCAGTGCGCACAAGCCCAGCATACCCAGGCCTGAACCCAAAGAGTTTGTCAGGCGCTGGCCCCACTAGTTGCCGCCCCGTTGCCCCCGCCCCCGGCGCGGGGGAAATCCCTTGCCGCTTTCCGCCCTCAATTTACGATTCGGATAAGCCGATACCTGCCTCAGCCCGCACACCGCAACACCTCCTGAAAACTGGCATCGCGATTGCTTTTACCTCTGCAAGAACGCACAAACGGCAAAACGACCAACGCCGTGTGCAGGAATCGGAGGCACTATGGCAATTTCCCTGGACAAAGCATTAGGCATTCATCAGCACGCCCTGGAAGGCAGGGTAAAGCGTGCGGAGGTGTTGGCCAACAACCTCGCCAACGCAGATACCCCGGGCTACAAGGCGCGGGATGTGGACTTTCAGGCGATGATGCAGAAGGCCCAGGACAGCATGAGTGGTTTCGGCATGACCCGTACCCACGAGTCCCATATGGACACCTCGCCCATGGGCGCGGACAGCGAATTGCTCTATCGGGTACCGCACCAGCCGTCCGTGGACGGCAACACGGTGGATGCCCAGCAGGAGCAAACCCGTTTCATGCGTAATGCCATGGATTACCAGGCCAGTTTCCAGTTCCTGGACGGAAAGGTTTCAGGCATCAAAAAGGCACTCTCTGGCCAGTAAAACTGGGCGCAGCCATTAATTGAGGAGCACCATCATGTCTCTGGGTAACATTTTCGACATCGCCGGTTCCGGTATGACAGCCCAGTCGCTGCGGCTGAACACCACTGCGTCCAACATCGCCAATGCCGAGACGGCCAGTTCCAGTACGGATCAGACCTATCGCGCCCGCAAGCCTGTTTTCGCGGCGATACAGCAGTCCATGCTGAATCCGTCTCAGCAGAGCATGGCGTTTGGCAGCGACAACGGCCCGGGGGCAGGCGTTCGGGTTGAAGGCATCGTCGAGAGTGACGCCGAGTTGCAGATGCGCTACGAGCCTGATCATCCCGCCGCGAACGAGGATGGGTACGTGTTCTACCCCAACGTCAACGTGGTTGAAGAAATGGCGGACATGATGTCGTCGTCGCGCAGCTTCCAGATGAATGTGGACATTATGAACAGCGCCAAATCCATGATGCAGCGTATCCTGACCCTGGGTCAGCAGTAACCGAGCGAGGATTGAATCATGAGCGTAGTGAATAACACGACAGACGCTTCGGATGTGCTGAGCCAGTATCGAGTGCAGCAGGATCAGGCCAAGAGCGGAAGTGAGCTGGGCAAGAACGAGTTCATGGAATTGATGATCGCTCAGCTCAAAAACCAGAACCCTCTCGAACCTCAGGACAACGGCGAATTCATCTCTCAGCTGGCGCAGTTCAGCTCCCTGGAGGAAATGCAGAGCCTGTCCGGCAGTGTCGACGATATGGCCAGCCAGTTCCGCTCCACCCAGGCACTGCAGGCCTCTGCAATGGTCGGGCGTACGGTCTTGGCACCTTCATCCATTGGCGTGCTTGGCGCGGACGGTGAAATATCCGGCAACGTTTCCGTTCCGGCAACCACATCCGGGCTGAGAATCACCATTGAGAATGAGTCCGGTGAGCAGGTCCGGCAGATTGATATGGGTGAGCAGCAGCCTGGCCAGACAGCGTTCAGCTGGGACGGCAAGGATGGCAACGGCAACAGTTTGCCACCCGGACGCTACAAGGTGGTCGCAGAAGCCTCGTACCCCGGCGGGCTTGAGCAACTCGGCACCATGGTCAGCGCCAATGTCGACAGTGTGTCGCTGGGGCAGGGTGGCAGCATTACTCTGAACCTGGCCGGCATGGGCTCCATCGCGCTGCAAGATGTTCAGCAGATTAATTGATACCGGTGAAACAGTAAGAGGTGGAGTATGGGTTTTAACACAGGTCTTAGCGGTTTAAGGGCGTCATCGGTTGATCTGGATGTCACCGGTAACAACATTGCCAATGCGAGCACAGTAGGTTTCAAGAGCAGTCAGGCGCAGTTTGGCGACCTGTACGCTAGTGGTTTCCTGAGTGCCGGCACCAATCCGATTGGGGACGGTGTGCGGGTGCAGGACGTGAAGCAGAATTTTGGGCAGGGCAATATCAGTTTCACCGACAACGGCCTGGACCTTGCCATCAACGGTGACGGTTTCTTTGTGCTGAATAATGGCGGTGAGGTGCGGTATTCCCGTGCCGGCCAGTTCGGTGTCGACAAAGACGGGTTTGTCACCAATAACCAGAACATGCGGGTTCAGGGCTTCGTTGCCGATGAAGACGGTAACCTTTCCGGTATTCGTGGTGACCTGCAGGTTGAAACCGATAATCTGGCGCCTCGTCGGACCACGAATCTACGCTCGGACCTGAACCTGGATTCCCGGGAAACCGTGTTGGAACGCCGAGTTGCCGATATGGGTGATTACACGGCGCCCGCCGGCTCCACCGGTTTTCCGTCTGAAACCTTCGAAATCACCTACGCAGATGGCAGCGTGGTTAGCGTGCCCATCAACGCGGCGGGATCGACTGATTTCTCAGCGGCTGACGTTGTGGATGTGCTCAATGGGCAGGACGGTCTCTCTGCCTCCGCGACCACCACCTATGAGGGGATGTCCGAGGCGGACTTGAACGCCGCCATTGCGGCTGGCAACTTCAGCTTTGACCTTGCGGTAGGCGGGGTCACTGTGCCCGTTGATACGACAGGTGTGACCGATGCGGCTTCGCTGGTCACTGCAATTAACAACGCCCAGGCGCCGACGATCTCGGCGTCGCTCACAGGCGGTAACCTGAGGCTGATCGACAACCGTGGCAACAACGTCACCGCCGGTTTTACCAGCGACGGCCCGAACCCGGCACCGGAGACAACCGTTGGCACGGTGAGGCCGCAGGCCGATCGGGAGATTACCGATATTGCGTCAACCAGCGGCGCCACGAACCTCACGGATTCATGGAACGCACGCAACATTGAGATTACCAACCAGTTCAATCCGCTGGATCAGCGTACCTACAATCACGCAACATCGACCACCGTTTACGACAGCCTGGGTAACTCTCACGAGATGACCCAGTTCTACGTCAAGCAGCCAGCACCGGGTAATGGTGTGGGTGTCAGCGAGTGGTCAGTGTATTTGCAGATAGACGGTGAATTTGTTGCGGGCACCGATCAGAACCCCTATCAGGCTCGCTTTGACCAGGATGGGGAGCTGCAGTCCGTGAATGGTGACCCCAATGGCGAAATTCTGATCAGTGACTGGACGCCGAAAGACGCCGATGGCACGCCGAACGGCGCTGACGGTCCTCCAGCACCCGGAGAGGTTATCACCACGCCGATTCCAGAGCCCCCCACCACCTCGGCCTTCGTTCTGGACCTTGGCAATACCACCCAGTACGGGAGCAACTTTGGCGTAAACGACCAGCGCCAGAACGGGTATGCCACTGGCAGGCTGTCGGGCCTGGATGTGTCCGACCAGGGCGTGCTGTTCGCCCGCTACACCAATGGCCAGTCGCAGTCCCTGGGGCAGGTGGCCCTTGCATCGTTCAACAACACTAACGGACTTTCGCCTGTCGGGGAAACCACCTGGGTTGAAACCTTCGAGTCCGGCCAGCCCATTATCGGTGCACCTGATACCGGAACCCTGGGGTCGATCAAGGCCAGTTCCATCGAGGAGTCCAACGTGGATCTTTCGGCGGAACTGGTGAATCTGATCATTGCCCAGCGTAATTACCAGGCTAACGCCAAGACGATTGAAACCTCCGATGCGGTTACCCAGACCATCATCAACCTCCGCTAATTCTGAAATGTGAACATGGCACAACTCCTGCTTGAACATAGGAAAGACTGGAAACAGTCAATATTCCGGCAGGAGTTTTCCCATGGACAAAGCCCTCTATATAGGAATGTCCGGCGCCAAGCAGAACATGCTGTCCCAGCGCGCCCACGCCAATAACCTGGCAAACGTCAGTACCACCGGTTTCAAGGCGGATTTCGCCCAGGCCCGCAGTATGCCGGTTTTTGGTGAACATCATCCCACCCGTGCCTATGCCATGGCAGAGAGGCCCGGAACAGACCTGTCCGCCGGTGCATTGATGGACACAGGCCGCAAGCTGGACGTCGCCGTTGAAGGTGATGGCTGGCTGGCCGTCCAGAATCAACAGGGCGAGGAAGTATTCACCCGTTCCGGCAGCATGCAGATCGACGTCAATGGCCTGATGCGTCTCTCCAGCGGAGAGATGGTCATGGGTAATGGCGGACCGGTGGCGCTGCCGCCGTTCGATAACGTGCAGATTGGCGCGGACGGAACCATTTCCGTGGTTCCCGTTGGCGGTCCGCCGGACCAGTTGGTTGAGGTGGATCGACTGAAGCTGGTGAACCCACCCCGGGAGGCGCTGGAAAAAGGTGCAGATGGCTTTATCCGTCGCAAGGCGGACCAGGCGCTGGATGGTCCAGAGCCGCCTGATGCCACTATGCGCGTCGCGTCGGGGTTTCTGGAAAGCTCTAACGTCAACGCCGTGGAAGAGATGATCTCCAACCTGCAGTTGTCCCGTCAGTATGAAATGCAGGTAAAGATAATGACCACCGCCAACGAGAATGCCGAGGCGTCGGCACGACTGTTGCAGAACCTCTGATAAACCCTATGAACATCGCCCGGGTGAGCGCAGAAGCGGCAAAAATCGGCCGCATTGAAAACGCCCCCGGCAAGGAGTAGACGACATGCATCCAGCACTTTGGGTCAGCAAAACCGGGTTGAGCGCGCAGGACACCAATATGTCCACGATCTCCAACAACCTGGCTAACGTGAACACCACTGGTTTCAAACGCGACCGCGCGGTGTTTCAGGATCTGCTGTACCAGATCGACCGGCAACCCGGTGGTCTGAATACCCAGAACTCGGAGCTGCCGTCCGGCCTCCAGCTGGGTACCGGTGTTCGCATTGTCGGCACCGCCAAGCAGTTTTCCCAGGGCAATCTGGAAGTCACCGAACAGCCCCTGGATATGGCTGTGAACGGCCGTGGGTTCATGCAGATCCTGCTCCCGGACGGGCAGATCGCCTATACCCGCGATGGCCAGTTCCAGTTGAACTCCAACGGCGACATCGTTAACCCGGACGGCTACCTTCTTGAGCCCAATATCAATGTTCCTGAGAATGCCACCAACATCACTATTGGCAAAGATGGCACGGTTACAGCTGTGACGGATGATCAACAGGCGCCACAGAATCTTGGCCAGATTACCCTTGTTAATTTCATTAACCCTCAGGGCTTGCAGGCCATCGGCAACAACCTGTTCAAAGCCACCAATGCCAGTGGAGATCCGGCGGAAGGTGTGCCAGGTCTCTTAGGTCTAGGGTCTCTGGAACAGGGCATGGTGGAGTCCTCCAATGTGGAAGTTGTGGAAGAATTGGTCAACATGATTACCACCCAAAGAGCTTATGAGATGAACTCGAAAGTGGTCTCCGCAACCGACCAGATGCTCCAGTTTATTACGAATAATATAGGCTAACCCTGAGAGGGCGCAGGGAGAAGAGTTATGACGCGTGCGTATCATGGAAACAGCAGATTGAGCCAGATCAGTTCGGTATTGATGATTGCTGGACTGGTCATACTTCAGGGATGTACGGCGCTTAGCCGAGAACGTCCTGTGCCGGACGACCCCGCCTATACGCCGGTTCGAGCGGATAATATGATGCAGCGTGACCCCAACTCTGGCGCCATCTACCAGTCGTCTCGCAACTACAGTCTTTACGGAGATACTGTGGCTCTGAACGTTGGTGATGTGCTCACAGTTAATCTGGAGGAGTCTACCCGCGCTAGCAAGAATGCCGACACCCGTATTATCAAGGACAATGAAATCACATTGCCCGAGCCAAACATTCTGGGCAGGAACAACTTTGGGATCGGTACTTCACTTAACAAAGAGCGTGATTTTAAAACCAGAGCCGATGCTGATCAGAGCAACAGTCTTGCTGGCAGCATTACAGTCTCGGTGACTGAGGTGCTGCCTAACGGCGTGCTGAGAGTACGAGGCGAGAAGTGGCTGTCCCTGACCAACGGTGATGAGTATATCCGCCTGACGGGGCTTGTTCGTCCGGAGGACATCTCACCCGACAACACCGTGGCCTCCAACCGAATTGCTGATGCCCGTATTGCCTACGGTGGTACTGGTGACTTTGATCAGGCCAACCAGATGGGTTGGCTGGCGCGGTTCTTTAACAGTGAGTGGTTCCCGCTATGAAGATGCTGAGGTTTGGGTTACTGATGATTGCGCTCTCCGTGATCGCAGCGCCTGTGCTGGCAGACCGCCTGAAGGATCTGGCGCGCATCAAGGGTGTGCGTAACAACCAGTTAGTGGGTTACGGGCTGGTGGTTGGCCTGGATGGTACCGGTGACAAAGCGCCGTTCACCAACCAGACCTTTCGCAACATGATGACCCAGTTCGGCATTACCCTGCCGCCGGGCGTAAACCCCAATCTTGCCAACGTGGCTGCGGTTACCATCACGGCCAACCTGCCTCCTTTCGCCAAGCCAGGCCAGGAACTGGATATTACGGTGTCGTCCATCGGCAACGCCGATAGCCTACGTGGCGGTACTCTGTTGATGTCGCCGTTAAAAGGGGCTGACGATCAGGTCTATGCTATGGCCCAGGGTAGCCTGGTGGTCGGTGGTTTTGGCGCCCAGGGTGCCGACGGTTCGCGGATCACTGTGAACGTTCCCAGTGTTGGCCGGATTCCCAGTGGCGCCACTATTGAGCGGGAGGTTATGTCTCCGTTCACCCGTGGCGATACCATTACCTTCAACCTGTTGCGGGCTGACTTCACGACGGCTCGCCGGGTGGTGGAAGCGATCAATGGTCAATTGGGCCCGGACATGGCGTATGCCCACGATGCGACCTCGGTCTCCGTCAAGGCGCCGAGGGACCCATCCCAGCGCGTAAGCTTTCTGTCGATTCTGGAAAACATTGAGGTTAATCCGGCGGAAGACGCTGCCAAGGTGGTCATCAACAGCCGCACCGGCACCATTGTGGTAGGGCAGAACGTCAAGGTCAGCCCGGCGGCGGTGACCCACGGTAACCTGACCGTCACCATTGAAGAGAATCCCGAAGCCAATCAGCCAAACCCGTTCACCGATGGTGAGACGGTGATCGAGCCCAATACCCAGATCGCCATTACCGAAGATCCGGCCCGAATGTTCCAGTTTGGCCCGGCGGTCACCCTGAACGAGATTGTCCAGGCCGTGAACCAGGTAGGTGCGGCGCCCGGTGACGTAATGGCGGTGCTCGAAGCCCTCAAACAGGCCGGCGCCTTGCGCGCTGAGCTGATTGTGATTTAGGGGGCGTGATGCAGGATTCCAGTCTCCAGAAAGCCCAGGTTTACACCGATTTCGGCGGTCTGAACGCGCTGAAGGCCCAGGCCAGGACCGACAAGGAAGCGGCGCTTGAGGAAGTGGCGAAGCAGTTTGAGGGCCTGTTCCTGTCGGAAATGGTCAAAGCGATGCGCAAGGCCGGTGATGTGTTTGCGGAGGGTAACTACCTCAACAGTCAGCAGTCGGAGTTCTATCGAGAGATGTTCGACAGCCAGTTGAGCCTGACGCTATCGCAAAAGCAGGGCACCGGTATATCCGATGCCCTGGTGCGCCAGCTAAGCCGGCAGATTCCTGGCATGGATGAGAAGGGTGAGCCGATGGCGGCCCATAAGACCGCGCTGGCGGACTATGATCGTAGTATGCCGGTGCTGTCTCCGCGCCTGCCCGAGCAGATGGACAAGGTGAATCAGGTGGCTGACACCGCCCGCAGAGAGCCTGCACAGGAAATCAGCACCGTCATGCCAAGCCGGTTTGAGTCACCGGAACAGTTTGTCCGTGAACTCCTGCCCGTCGCCGAAAAGGTAGCGGCGCAAAGCGGTATCAACCCAAGGTTGATGATTGCACAGGCGGCACTGGAAACCGGTTGGGGCCGGCACATGATTGAAGGCGACGGTGGTTCTCCCAGCTTTAACCTGTTCGGTATCAAGGCAGACACCCGCTGGCAGGGTGAGTCCGTAAACATTGCCACCACGGAATTCCGCGAAGGCGTGCCGATGAACGAACGGGCCGCGTTCCGGGCCTACCCGGACTATGAATCCAGCTTCCGGGATTATGTCTCGTTCCTCGAATCCAATCCCCGTTATCGGGATGTGCTGGCGGCCGCGGACGATCCCGAGTTGTTTGCAAACCGGCTTCAGGAAGCGGGCTATGCCACCGATCCAAACTACGGTGCCAAGATTCGCCGCATTATGAACAATGACTCCATGGCAACGTTGTCCATGGGTACGGGTAGGGCTGAGGAGTAAGCATTATGGCAGGACTTATCAATATTGGTCTGACCGGTATCCTCGGACACCAGGCGGCGCTGAACACCACCGGTAACAACATCACCAATGCCAACACGCCGGGTTACAGCCGTCAGGAGGTGCAATTTGAAACCCAGTCGGCGCAGCGCACCGGCGCGGGCTCTATCGGTACCGGTGTCAGCATCACCAACATCCGTCGCCTGGCGAACGAATATCTGACGCAACAGGTGCGTGAAGACACCTCTTTGTTTGGTGAGCAGGAAGCGCTGAACTCGGAATTGTCGCGCCTGGATAACCTGCTTGGCGGCGAAACCACCGGCCTGAGCAATGCCCTGAACAATTTCTTCGCGAGCCTGCAGAATGCTGCCGAAGATCCGGCATCGTTGCCCCAGCGCCAATTGGTGTTGAGCGAGGCGCAACAGGTGGTGAACCGCTTTGAAGCCCTGAATCAGGAATTTATTCAACAGCGGGAATCCGTCAAGACCCAGATGGAGCAGGGCGTCAAGGACGCCAATACACTGTTGAAAAGCATTGCACAGCTGAACCTGGCGATCTCCGAATCCCCCGGCTTGGCCCAGGGCCGTGAACCCAACGAGTTGCTGGATAAGCGCGACGAAAAACTGCGTGAGTTGTCTGAACTGGTCAACATCAGCGTGGTGCAAGCGGAAGGTAGCCAGGTGAACGTGTCGCTGCGCAATGGGCAGGCGTTGGTGGTTGGTGACAGGGCGGCACAACTGGGAACCCGCGATAACGCGGAAGACCCGACCAGATTGGAATTCACCCTGACGACCGGTGGCCGGACCCTGAACGTGGACAGCCAGGTCAACGGCGGCAAACTCGGCGGTTTGCGGCGGTTCGAATCAGAGGCCCTGCAGCCTGCTTTTGCCGAACTCGGCCGGGTTGCGATTGCCTTGTCCGAAACCCTCAATCATCAGCATGAAATTGGCATGGACCTTGAGGGCGATCTGGGGGGGCTGTTTTTCAGTGACATCAACTCCCAGGCGGCCCAGCGCGGCCGGGTGATTGCCAATACCAATAACGGAGCCCCGCGGGACGCTCAGCTTGCGGTCGAGATTATCGACAGCTCCCAGCTTCCCGCCGGCAGCTGGTCCTTGCGGTTTGGCGGCGACGGTCGGAACTTCGAATTGGTGGATCGGGCCACGGGTGAGGTGGTCAACCAAGGCCGCCTGCCGGACCCTGTTCAGTCCGAAATATCCATGCCGGGGTTCAATATCCGTATTGAAGGGGGAACCTTCAATGCCGGTGACAGTTTCCTGATCGAGCCAACCCGGAACGCGGCGGCCAATATCGGCCTGGAAGTCAATCGTGAAGAGGATCTGGCCTTTGCGAGCCCGGTAAGGGCGGAGGGTTCTGCAGGTAATACCGGTGATGCCACTATCAACCAGGGCAAGATGCTGGATGTCAGGGATCCGTTTACCAATTCGTTGCTGAGCAATTTCCGACAGGACGGGCAACTGGACCCGCCGCTGGAAATCCGTTTCCGTGACGACGGCGGAGAACTGGTTTATGACGTTTTTGATGCGAACGCAGCGCCTAGTGACCCGCCGCTTATTCAAGGTGACGCCAGTGCGGTACCCCCGGTAAACCTTTTCGAGCCTGGCCAGGCTGAGCAGTTGTTTACAGACGACCCGCGCTCGCCGGACTATTTCGGCTTCCAGTTCGAAATCTCCGGCAACCCAAGACCCGGGGATTCGTTCAACATTAATTACAACACCAACGGTGTGTCGGACAACCGTAATGCTGAGTTACTGGCGGCGTTGGGAACCGAGAACACCCTTAACAATGGCAGCCAGAGTTTTGCCGAAGGCTACGCAGGGCTGGTGGAGGATATTGGGGTAAAAACCCGACAGAGCCAGCTGGATAAAGACGCCGGCAGCACGCTGCTGGAGCAGTCCACCAACCAGCGGGAATCCGTCTCTGGCGTCAACCTGGACGAAGAGGCCGGCAAGCTGATTCAGTACCAGGCGGCTTACAACGCGTCCGCCCAGGTGGTGAGCGTGGCTCAGGATTTGTTCAATACCCTGTTACAGAGTTTCCGGTAACAGTGCGAGGTGATGTGACATGATCAGAATTTCATCACAACAGATATTCTCTGGCGGCATAAATCGGCTGCAGGAACTGAATAGCAGCCTGAACCAGACCCAGGAGCAGATTTCGACCGGCAAGCGGGTCAATAAGCCGTCGGACGACCCGGTTGCGGCGGCGCGTATCCTGAAGCTTGATCAGGAGCTGTCCCGGATTGAAACCTATCAGCTCAACGCTGGGCTCGCAGAAAATCGGTTGCAGCAAGAGGAAAGTGCGCTGGCCGGCTCGGTGGATGTGATCCAGCGAATCAGGGAGCTGACAGTTCAAGCGGGTAACGGCTCGCTGTCACCGAACGATCGCAAATCCATCTCTTCGGAATTGAAAGAGCGCATTGGGCAGTTGGCCAACATTGCCAACACCCGGGACGCCTCTGGAGAATACATTTTCAGTGGCTTTCAGGGCTCCACGGCTGCCTTTGGGAAAGATGCGTCCGGCAGTTGGGTGTATCAGGGCGATGAGGGCCAGCGCGTGCTGGAGATCGACGATGGCGTCACGGTGCCTATCAGTGATCATGGCAAAGGTATCTACTCATCGATTCCCGCAGCGGTGTTTGCCGAGAGTGACCCCAACAATGCGACCGCCGCTAGAATCGATGGTATTCAGGTAGCCAATGATGGCGCCTTATCGGCGGTTTCACCGGACAATATTATCATTACCGTTGATACCTTGGCGGGAACGGTCAGTGCGGTGAATAGCCGCACCGGCGATCCCCTGACTGTGACTCCAGCGGCGTATACCAGTGGTGAGTCCTTCGAAGTTGCCGGTGTGCAGGCGACGATTACCGATGCGGGCGATGGCGATGAGTTCACCCTTCGCGCGGGGGAGAGGCAGTCGGTGTTTGCCACCATCGAAAACCTGATTGACGGCCTCGATAACATCGACAAAGGTTCGCCGGCCGGGCAGGCGGCCTATGACGACCTGATCGCAGCGTCTTTGCAGAATCTGGACAATGCCCAGGAAAGCATTGTACAGAAGCAAACGGAAATCGGCGGGCGCCTGAACGCCGTGGACTCTACCAAATCGTTCCTGGAAGACTCGTCTGTGTACAGTGAGGACATCCGTTCGCAACTGCGTGACGTGGACTACGCCGAAGCTATCAGCAACCTGAGCTTCCAGAGCTTCGTGCTGCAGGCTGCACAGCAGTCGTTTGCCCAGGTCTCCCAGCTGTCGTTGTTCGATCGCTTGTAAAAAGCCTGCCGGAACAAGGAAGTCCGGCACTTGTTATTGCTTTCAGATTCAACCTCAGTATAATCCCCAGCACTCTCCGATGGCGGCGTGGTGAAATTGGTAGACACGACGGATTCAAAATCCGTTGGGGTAAAACCCGTGGCGGTTCGAGTCCGCCCGCCGCTACCATTTACGATCCGCACAGTGCGGTGTAAACAGTCCATCCAATGAACGTCTCCGATTTCCACTTTGATCTACCGGATGAGCTTATCGCCCGGTATCCCCTCAAAGAGCGCAGTGCGTCCCGGTTGCTCAGTCTCGATGGGCTGTCCGGTGACACCAGGCACTTACGGTTTACCGATCTTCCAGGCCTGCTTCAGCCGGGCGACCTACTGGTCTTCAACGACACGCGAGTGATTCCCGCGCGCCTTTTTGGCCGCAAGGAAACCGGCGGTCAGGTGGAAGTGCTGGTTGAACGTGTACTTGGAGAGCACGACATTCTCGCTCACGTACGGGCCTCCAAAGCTCTAAAAGAAGGCCAGAAAGTGCTGCTTGAAGATGGCACAGCGCTACGGATGAGCGGAAGGGATGATGCGTTGTTTCACCTGCATTGTGACAGCGACGAACCCGTTCTTGAGGTTCTTGAGCGCATCGGCCATATGCCGCTGCCTCCCTACGTGGATCGCCCGGATGAATCCTCGGACCGCGAACGCTACCAGACGGTGTACGCCCGGGAAGCGGGTGCGGTGGCGGCTCCGACCGCAGGCCTGCATTTTGATGACCGGATTCTGGCCGAGCTTGAATCGCGGGGCATTGAAACCGCGTTTGTAACCTTGCACGTGGGCGCTGGCACATTCCAGCCGGTGCGTGTGGAGGGTATTGAAGATCATGTGATGCACAGTGAAGTGGCCCATGTATCGCAAGAAACGGTAGACGCGGTGAACGCAGCCCGTGCCCGGGGAGGCCGTGTCGTAGCCGTTGGTACCACCTCTGTACGGTCCCTGGAATCCGCCAGTCGTGGTGGGGTGGTTCGACCTTTTCAGGGCGAAACCGATATCTTTATTTACCCCGGCTATCGTTTCCAGACCGTGGACGCCATGGTGACGAACTTTCACTTACCGGAGTCAACGCTGATCATGCTGGTTAGCGCATTCGCCGGTTATCAGAACGTGATGTCGGCCTATCAAGCGGCTGTCGCCGAGCGTTACCGCTTTTTCAGTTACGGTGATGCGATGTTTATCACAGCGCAGGAGCCAAGCCTGGGCGCCCTCTCTTACTGTTCAGGGAAAGGCAGCCAGAATCCGGAGAACGATGATGAGTGACCAGTGTTATATGTCCTTTGAAAAACTCGGGGAAGATGGCCGTGCACGACGCGGACGCCTGACCTTTCCCCGGGGTACGGTGGAAACCCCGGCTTTCATGCCGGTGGGCACCTACGGCACCGTCAAGGGTATGCTGCCGAGGGACATCAAGGATATCGGGGCCGAGATCATCCTTGGCAACACCTTCCACCTGATGCTGCGGCCGGGTACGGAAGTGGTGAAGGCCCATGGCGATTTGCATGACTTTACCCAGTGGCAAGGCCCGATCCTCACAGATTCCGGCGGCTTCCAGGTGTTCAGCCTTGGCGAGATGCGCAAAATCACCGAAGCGGGCGTGACGTTCCGTTCGCCAATCGATGGTTCACCGGTAGAGCTGTCACCGGAAATCGCCATGCAGGTGCAGCGCGATCTCGGGTCGGACATCGTGATGATTTTTGACGAGTGTACGCCTTACCCGGCCACCGAGAAGCAGGCGAGTGAGTCCATGGAGCTGTCCCTGCGTTGGGCTGCCCGGAGCAAACAGGCACACGCTGGTAATCCGGCCGCGCTGTTCGGCATCGTTCAGGGAGGGATGTACGAATCGCTGCGGGACCGCTCACTGGAAGGGCTGACGGAGATCGGATTCGACGGCTACGCCATTGGCGGATTGTCGGTGGGCGAGCCCAAAGAGGATATGATCCGTATCCTGGATCATCTGCCACCCAAAATGCCGGAAGACCGCCCCCGTTACCTGATGGGCGTAGGGCGGCCCGAGGATCTTGTGGAAGCAGTGCGCCGCGGCGTAGACATGTTTGACTGCGTAATGCCCACGAGAAACGCGCGCAACGGTTACCTGTTTACCTCCACCGGCATCATCAAGATCCGCAACGCCAGGCACCGGCACGATACCGCGCCGCTGGACGATCAATGCGACTGCTACACCTGCGAGAACTTTTCGAGAAGTTATCTGCATCACCTCGATAAATGTGGAGAAATGCTCGGCTCGCAACTCAATACGATCCACAATCTGCGGTACTACCAGAACGTGATGGCTGGATTGCGTGGCGCAATTGAAGCAGGTACATTGTCGGACTTTATTAGCGACTTCTATGCCCGCCGCGGTGAAACCGTGCCTCCAATGGCGCAGTGACTGCGGGATAAGCCGATTCTGAACCGCTACCTGAACTTTTCTTAAAAACGGAGATAGTCAATGAAATCAATCAAGTTACTTGTTGCTGCACTCTTTGCTGCGATGCCGGCACTGGCCATGGCACAGGATGCGGGTGCCCAGGGTATGGGAGTGATGGGGCAGGTGATCTTCTTTGCCGGCTTTATCCTGATTTTCTATTTCCTGATCTGGCGCCCCCAGTCCAAGCGTGCGAAAGAGCACAAGGCGCTGATGGCCGGCCTGAACAAAGGCGATGAAGTGGTTACCTCCGGCGGTGTGGCCGGCAAGATCACCAAGGTTTCCGATGACTTTATCGTGGTTGAAATCGCTGACAACGTTGAGATCAAGGTTCAGAAAGTTGCTGTTGCAGCGGCACTTCCGAAAGGAACTCTGAAGGACATCTGATCGACCGGTTTTCGACTCAGGTCTGAATTTGCCAAGCTGAAACATCACAGCCGGCCGACTGGCCGGCTTAAAGGGACCCCATGCTGAACAAGTATCCGCTCTGGAAAAACCTGGTTATCGTGATCGCGCTGGTGATCGGGTTCGTCTATGCCTTGCCTAACGTCTTTCCTGACGACTTTGCCGTACAGATCACCGGTGCCCGGAGCAGTACCGAAGTCGATCAGCGGATTCTCGACAGGGCTGTTGATGCACTCGAAGCCAAGGGGATCCAGGTCAAGGAATCCGAGTTGCAGGAGCGCGACGCCCTGATTCGCCTGAACGACGCTGAATCCCAGCTGAGGGCTCGGCCGGTGGTGCAGGAGGCGCTTGGAAGGGATTATCTGGTAGCCCTGAATATGGCGCCGTCAACACCGGGATGGCTGGAAAGCCTGGGCGCGGGCCCTATGAAGCTCGGTCTCGACCTGCGGGGTGGTGTTCACTTCCTGTTGGAAGTGGATATGGAAACCGCCGTCGACCAGCGCCTCGAAGCCATGTCTGGTCAGATCAAGCGCGAATTGCGTGAAGAGCGTGTGCGCTACCGCGGCGGCGATGTGGAAGGTAACCGCTCCATTGTTCTGAGTTTCCGTGACGAAAGTTCCCGCAGCGAAGCGTTTGACCTGATCCGTGACCAGTACAACCAGTTCCTGCTCGATGAGCAGACAGAGGACGGTGAGTACCTGTTGGTGCTGTCCATGTCGGAAGCCGAAGTGAAGTCCATACAGGACTACGCACTGGAGCAGAACCTGACCACCATCCGTAACCGGGTCAACGAACTTGGCGTGGCGGAGCCTCTGGTGCAGCGCCAGGGTGCGGATCGCATCATTGTGGAATTGCCCGGTGTGCAGGATACCGCTGCGGCAAAGCGTGTACTGGGTGCTACGGCCAACCTGGAGTTCCGTCTTGAGGCCCGCCAGGATGCGTCATCAGCTGATATCGAGACGTTCCCGTTCCGTGACAACCCTAACCGTGAAGCCCGTCTTGAGCGGGAAGTGATCGTCACCGGTGATAATGTCTCTAACGCACAGCAGGCCTTCGACGAGAACGGCCAGCCACAGGTCAACATCACCATGGACTCGGTCGGTGGCGATCTGATGAACCGTGCAACCCGCAACGCCATTGGGCGTCGCATGGCGGTCCTGTTTATCGAATACCGGACAGAGACGGAAGAAGTGGTTGTGGATGGTGAAACCCGCACGGTCGACAATCGCGTTGTCGAGAAGGGCATCATCAGCCTGGCGACGATCCAGTCTGCGCTGGGAAGCAGTTTCCGGATTACCGGGCTGGATTCCATCCCGGAAGCAGCGGAGTTGGCATTGCTGCTGCGAGCCGGTTCGTTGGCTGCGCCAATGTACTTTGTCCAGGAGCGGACGATTGGTCCCAGCCTTGGGCAGAAGAACATTGATGCCGGCATGATGTCGGTCCTGCTCGGCTTTGTGTTGGTTCTCTGCTACATGGTGGTGTACTACCGTGGCTTTGGTGTGATCGCCAACATTGCATTGACGCTTAACCTGATGCTGCTGATCGCCTGCATGTCGATTCTCTCAGCAACCCTGACGCTGCCGGGTATTGCCGGTATCGTGCTGACGGTGGGTATGGCGGTTGACGCCAACGTGCTTATCTTCGAGCGTATAAAGGAAGAGTTGAAATCGGGCATACCGCCACAGTCGGCGATAAACTCCGGTTATTCCCGGGCCTTCGTTTCGATTTTTGATGCCAATATCACCACCCTGTTGGTGGCGGTGATCCTGTTCGCCATGGGGTCCGGCCCGGTGAAAGGGTTCGCGGTGACACTGTCGATCGGTATTCTTACGTCGATGTTCTCCGGGCTGATGGTCAGTCGCAGCATCGTAAATCTTGTATACGGCGGTCGACAGGTTGAAAAGCTGTCGATTGGGGGGAAACTGGCCAATGTCTGAAGTTGAGAAGAAACCTATCGATTTTATGGGCTTTCGGAAGATTGCTTCCGTTGTGTCCATTGCGCTGATTGTTGCTTCCATTGCGTTGCTGGCAGTGCGCGGCCTGAACCTCGGGCTGGACTTTACCGGTGGTACCTCCGTTGAGCTGGAATACCAGCAGGCGCCCGCTCTGGACAATGTTCGCCAGACGTTGGAGGGTGCAGGATATGAGCAGTTTGTGGTCCAGAACTTTGGTTCGGACACCACGGTGCTGGTGCGGATGGCGGAGTCCGAGAACGACAAGTTGGCCGCTGAAGTCACGGCCGCGTTGTCGGCTGGTGGTAATGAGCTTGAACTGGTGAGCTCCGAATTTGTCGGCTCCCAGGTTGGCGACGAGCTGAAGGAAGACAGTGGTCTGGGAATGCTCATTGCGCTGGCAGTGGTGCTGATTTACGTCGGTATGCGGTTCCAGTTCAAGTTCGGTATTGCCTCTGTTGTGCCACTGGCCCACGACGTCATCATTGTTCTGGGTGTGTTTGCCCTGTTCCAGTGGACGTTCGACCTCAGTGTGCTTGCAGCGTTGCTTGCGGTTATCGGTTATTCCCTTAACGATACCATCGTGGTGGCGGACCGGATTCGCGAGAATTTCCGCAAGATGCGTGAAGGGGGCTCCGAGCACATCATCAACGAGTCCATTCATCAGACCATCAGCCGGACCATCAACACGTCCGGTACGACATTGGTGGTGCTGTTCGCCCTGTACTTCCTGGGTGGTGAAGCGATCAACAACTTTGCGCTGGCTCTCATCATCGGTGTGGTGGTGGGTACATACTCATCCATCTATGTGTCAGCAAACCTGCTGGTTGCCCTGGGTGTGGCACGGGAGGACCTGATCGTTCCGCCGAAGGAAGGTCTTGCTGGGCAGGAAGAGGAAGAAGAGCAGCCGCCCGAGTGGTTGAACCGGATGTAAGTCGGTCAGCCACAAAAAAGCCGCAACACCAAATGGGGTTGCGGCTTTTTTTATGCCTGGCCGTTGGCCTTTATGTCTAGCGAGGCAGTCGGCCCCGGAACGGGTGAAGTGTCTTGAGTACTTCACGGAACAGCTTGGGGTTTGCGACGATCAACTGCTTTGCTTTCTCCGTTGAGGGGTTGCCGGAGAAATCGCCGGTCAGAGCGCCGGACTCCAGTGCCAGCGTGACGCCGATGGCCAGGTCAGCCGGCTCAGGACGGAAAATGACAGCGGCGTCCAGATGGCCGGAAGCAACCCGGGCGATATCAAGGGCCACGCAACCTGTGGTTCGGAACATGCTGCTGTCACGGGCCAGCAAGGATGCCATCTCGCCCCACATCAGTGGGTCGTCAGAAGAGCGGGTCTGGTCGAGAAGATTGCTGACCACGGCTGCACGGTCGGCATGCTTGACGTCGCTGGTGCGCACCCGCCGACTGTTTAGTGCAGCACCGTGGCCGCGACTGGCAGAGTATTCCTCACCGGTGACCGGATTGATCAGCAGCAGGTTCTCGGTGCGGTTGTTTTTCTTTTGCAGCAACGCAACGGCGAAGTCAGGAATGCCGCGCAAAAAATTCTCACGTCCGAGTACCGGGAAAATGTGCCAGCTCTTGTCGTTACCGTCGGCGTCCGCCTCATTCAAAGGAGCGATGGCGTGGTCCTTGTAGGCTTTGTCGAGCTGTTCGGAAAAATTGTCGTAAATGGACTGTTCGACCCGCTCCAGTTGCCTGCGGCGGTCTTCGCTGTCGCCGTTGGGTTCCTGGCGTTCGAAGTGTGCTTTCAGATAGTCGGACCCCTGACGCGCGACGCGCAGGGCCATTTTGATTGCTGGTTGCATCTGAGTGTTCATTATCCGGGTGTGTGAAGGCCGCATAGCATATCAAAAACTGACCCGCCTTGTATGTTTTTCCACTCCGCAATGTCACGGATGGCGCTGTATCAGGGCATGTCCGGAGAGGCGGGGAAGGGGGTAGATCTGCTATCATGCGCACCTTTCCAGTTTTTACAGAGATTCTACCGCCATGCACAAGCCAGCTAAGCCCCTGGAGGGCCCTGACACCTACAACGACCAGATCCGGATTGTCCTGGTTGAGACGTCCCATTCCGGTAACATCGGTGCGGTCGCCAGGGCCATGAAAAACATGGGGCTGGGAAACCTGTGGCTGGTAAATCCAGCGTCCTTTCCTGATGAGGCCTCCTACGCCCGTGCAGCGGGCGCCTCCGATATTCTCGACAAGGCCACGGTAGTTTCGACTCTGGACGAAGCTATTGCCGATTGTGTGTGCGTTATGGGTACCAGCGCGAGGGGGCGAAAGGTCCCCTGGCCGGTTATCGCTCCACCAGACGCCGCGGCCAAGGCTTCGCAGCAGTCAGAAGCGGGGCAGGTGGCGCTGGTCTTTGGGCGTGAGAACCATGGGCTGAGCAATGAAGAGTTGCAGCGTTGTCATTTCCACATTCATATCCCGTCAAATCCCGATTACAGTTCCCTGAATCTGGCCATGGCGGTTCAGGTAATGTGCTATGAATTGCGTATGCATTATCTGAAAGGCCTTGAAGGTGGCGACGGCAGCCCATATCTCAAGCCTATGATGGCGCCCGGCGATGAAGGTTGGGATGTGCCGCCCGCGCCTGTCCGCGATGTTGAGGGTTTTTTCAGTCATCTTGAACAGGTGCTTGTGGATGTCGACTTTCACCGCCGGGACAATCCCCGTCAGTTGATGACGCGGCTGCGGCGGCTGTTCCAGCGTGCCGGGCTGGATCAGATGGAGATCAATATCCTTCGGGGAATACTGACCGCCGTACAGAAATCGGCTGGTGCTGCGGATACCGCAAAAAATACGTCAAAGGCTGATTCAACGGCCGGTGAACAGGAATAGGGTTATGTTTGAACGTCTAAGGGAAGATGTGAACAGCGTGTTTCATCGTGATCCCGCCGCTCGCAATACTTTCGAAGTGCTGACCAACTACCCGGGTTTGCACGCGCTCCTGTGCCACCGGTTCTCCCATTGGCTTTGGGGTCTTGGCCTGAAGTGGATCGCACGAACGTTTTCTTCGATCGCCCGTTGGCTGACCGGCATCGAAATTCATCCAGGTGCCACGATCGGGCGGCGTTTCTTTATAGATCACGGCATGGGTGTTGTCATTGGTGAGACCACGGTAATCGGTGACGACGTCACGCTTTATCAGGGCGTTACCCTGGGAGGGACGAGTTGGAACAAGGGTAAGCGCCATCCGACGCTGGGTGACGGTGTTGTGGTGGGTGCCGGTGCCAAGATCCTCGGGCCGTTTACGGTGGGCGAGGGCGCCAAGATTGGCTCCAACTCCGTGGTGACCAAAGAGGTTCCGCCTGGCGCGACGGTTGTCGGTATTCCTGGTCGGGTTGTGGTGAAGCGCAAAGGGGAAGATGACGCCCGGCGCAAGGAAATGGAAGAACGCATGGGCTTCGATGCCTATGGTGTGACCGAGGAAATGCCGGACCCGGTAGCCCGGGCCATGCGCAGCCTGCTGGATCATATGCATGCTGTGGATGACCGCATTGAGAATATGTGCAAAGCGCTTCGCAAGGTGAACAGTGAATACCAGAACGGCGAGTTGCCGCCGCTGCAGGAGGAGGATTTTGACTGCGTGCGGGACGACGAGCCGTCGCAACGGTGAATACTTGACTGTTTTGGTAGGTCAATTCATACTCGGCGTTGTTAAAGCCGAATCAATCCCTGACCGGGGCTGACGTTATGAGACTGACCACCAAAGGCCGCTATGCGGTGACGGCAATGCTGGATCTCGCCCTTCATGGGGATCAGGGGCCGGTGAGTCTGGCTGACATTTCTGCCCGGCAGGAGATTTCCCTCTCGTATCTCGAGCAGTTATTTTCCCGCCTTCGCCGTCACAAACTGGTGACGAGTATCCGGGGCCCTGGCGGTGGTTATCGCCTGAGCCGTGAGGCAGACTCCGTCTTTATTGCGGAAGTTGTCGACGCGGTCAGCGAATCCCTGGATACCACCCGTTGCGGCAACAAGGGTGATTGCCAGAATGGCGAGAAATGCCTGACCCACCACCTGTGGTCTGATCTCAGTGATCAGATTCATCAGTTCCTCAGTGATATCAGTCTTGGGGACCTGATGCGCAAACGGGAGATTCAGGTGGTTGCCGATCGGCAGAACAGGCGCCATTCAGACGGCGACTCACAGACGATTAACACCGAGCGCCTTACGGATCAGGCGCCGGCCTGAACGACTATCCTGAAACTTCTATGAAAAAGCCCGTCTATCTGGATTATGCGGCCACCACGCCCGTAGACCCTGTCGTTGCCGAAGAAATGGTCAAATACCTGACACCTGATGGTGTGTTTGGCAACCCTGCATCACGCTCCCATGGCTTTGGCTGGCAGGCCGAAGCCGCCGTTGAAGGTGCCCGCCGGCAGGTGGCAAGCCTGATACATGCAGACCCACGTGAGATTGTGTGGACGTCCGGCGCTACCGAGTCCGACAACCTCGCCATCAAGGGTGCTGTTACAGGCAAGAACAATCCGCACATTGTGACATCGATGATTGAACACAAGGCGGTGCTTGATACCTGCAAGTGGCTTGAAGGGCAGGGTGTTGAGGTGACCTGGCTCAAACCGGGCGCGGACGGGCGGGTGTCCTGTCAACAGGTTGAAGATGCGCTCCGGGACAATACCGCTTTGGTCAGCCTGATGATGGTCAACAATGAACTGGGTAGCCAAACGGATATCGCGACCATCGGTACCATGCTTCGCGAACGCGGTGTGCTGTTTCATGTGGACGCGGCGCAGGCGGCTGGCAAGACCGAGGTGGATGTGGGAGCCATGCCAGTGGACCTGTTGTCTTTGTCGGGGCACAAGGTTTACGGGCCCAAGGGTATTGGCGCCCTCTATGTGCGGCGTTCTCCGGACGTGCGAATTGAATCGCAGATTCATGGCGGTGGTCATGAGCGGGGCATGCGTTCTGGCACACTACCTACGCACCAAATCGTCGGCATGGGCAAAGCCTTTGATCTGGCCGGCGAAAAACTCGAGCAGGAGAAGGCGCGGCTGGAATCCCTGCGGAAGCGTTTCATGTCGGGCCTTGAAGGTCTTGAGGGCGTGACGCTTAACGGCAGTGCCGAACATCGGGTGCCGGGTATCATCAACCTCTCGTTTGCCGGTGTCGATGCGGAATCCCTGATGCTGGGATTGCGTGAATTGGCGGTTTCGTCTGGTTCGGCCTGTTCTTCGGCCACTATTGAGCCTTCGTTTGTACTCAAGGGCATTGGGCTGGATGATGAGCAGGCGCATCGAGCTCTCCGGTTTTCCTTTGGACGCTTTTCGACGGAAGAGGAGGCAGACTTCGCAGCGGCGCAAATCGTTGACGTTGTTACCCGTCTCCGTTCAGTGCGGTAGGCAGTTGCCTCCGGACTGCGTATAATCCCAACCCTGAAATTTTTCTGAACCTGAATGGAGATAGATCATGTCAAATGAGCGCACGCTCTCGATTATCAAGCCCGATGCAGTCGCAAAAAATGTGATCGGCGAAATCTACACACGCTTCGAAAAAGCGGACCTGACCATCGTCGCTGCGAAAATGATGCACCTGACCCAGGAGCAGGCAGAAGGGTTCTACGCCGAGCACAAGGAGCGCCCGTTTTTCAATGATCTGGTTGCGTTCATGACCTCCGGCCCTGTGGTTGTTCAGGTTCTGGAAGGCAATGGTGCTATCCTGAAGAATCGTGACCTGATGGGAGCAACCAACCCCAAGGAAGCGGAAGCAGGCACCATTCGTGCCGACTTTGCATCTTCAATTGACGCAAACGCTGTTCATGGTTCAGATTCCGCCGCGTCAGCTGAGCGCGAAATTGCGTATTTCTTTAATGACAGTGAGATCTGCCCGCGCGGCTGATCAGGCTGTATCGGGCCGGACATACGTCCGGCCCGTATTGGTTATTTGATTGAGGTTATGAAATGACAGCTGTTGCTGAGAAAACCAACCTTCTGGGAATGCCCAAGGCCAAAATGGAGGCCTTTTTTGAATCCCTGGGGGAGAAACGTTTCCGCGCAACACAGGTGCTGCAATGGATTCACCAGCGCGGGGCCGATGACTTCGATCAAATGACCAATATGAGTCGGGTGCTGCGGGAAAAGCTGAAGGCCGTTGCGGAAATTCGTGGGCCGGAGGTGGTGTACGACGAGTCCTCCAAAGACGGTACCCGCAAATGGGTCATGCGCATGGACAACGGCAACAGTGTTGAAACCGTGCTCATACCTGACGGCGAGCGCGGCACGCTGTGCGTATCGTCGCAGATTGGCTGCAGCCTCGATTGCACGTTTTGTTCAACGGGCAAGCGTGGATTTAACCGCAATCTTACCGCTGCCGAAATCATCGGGCAGGTCTGGGTTGCGCGTAAGGCGTTCATGCCATTTGAACCCGGCCCGGACCGCCCGATTACCAATGTGGTAATGATGGGGATGGGTGAACCGTTGCTGAACTTCGACAACGTTGTCGATGCCATGAACCTGATGATGGAGGACCTGGCGTACGGCATTTCCAAGCGACGTGTCACCGTCAGCACCTCTGGGGTGGTTCCGGCACTGGACAAATTGGGTGAAGTTACCGATGTTTCACTGGCCATTTCGCTCCATGCGCCCAATGATGAGTTGCGTAACCAGTTGGTGCCGTTGAATAAAAAGTACCCTATTGCGGAGTTGCTGGCAGCGACGCGTCGTTATCTTGCACGTCTGCCTGACAAGCGGAAGGCAACCATTGAGTACACGGTCATCGAAGGCGTTAATGATCAGCCTGAGCACGCCAGGGAACTCGCTGTTGTTCTTCGCGGCCTGCCGTGCAAGATTAACCTGATCCCGTTCAATCCGTTTCCCGAGAGCGATTTTCGCCGTCCCAGTAACAATGCGACCCGCCGTTTCCAGGCAGTCCTGAACGAGGCCGGCTTTATCGCCACGGTGAGAACCACTCGCGGTGATGATATCGATGCAGCCTGTGGTCAGCTGGTAGGGATGGTGGAAGACCGCACCAAGCGTAGTCAGCGTTATATCCAGGTGCAGCAGGTCAGTCCGTAAACCCGGTGCCGATATGCACCTTCCAATTCAAGAGGAATTGCCGACTGTGACATTTATTCCAGTGAAAAGGATGCGAGCCGCGCTTGTCGTGGTATTGCTGGCGATGTTTGTCGCAGGGTGTGTGACCAATACCGATAGCCGGTTTGCCCGCGAGGCAGATCGCGACAAGGCCGTCAGGAATTATGTCCAGTTGGGTACCGCCTACATCGGCCAGAACAATCTCGAAAGAGCCCGGCATCACCTTGAACGAGCGCTAGAATTGTCTCCCGATGACCCCGGGGCGCTGGCAGCCATGGGGCTGATCTATAACGCCGAGGGCGAACCGGAACTGGCTGAGCGGTCGTTCCGGGAGTCACTCGATAGTGATCAGGGCTATACCCGCGGGCGGGTTTATTACGGTGCCTTCCTGTACGGTGCGGGCCGATTCGAGGACTCCCGTGAACAGTTCCTGGCCGCGTCCAGGGATACGTCCTACAACGACAGGGCATCCGTGTTTTTCAACCTAGGATTGACGGAAGAGAGAATTGGCAACCTTGAGGGCGCCACGACGGCGTACCGGCGCGCCGTTGAATTATCCCGTGGTGATGCAAAGTCACTGCTTGCGCTGTCACGGACGTTGGTCGAATCTGGAGAGCTCCAGGCCGCCTCTCGTCACTACAGCCGCCTGATGACGTTGATGCAACGGAACCAGAATCTCCGCCATTCTCCGGAAAGTCTTTTTACCGGCATCCGCATTGCCCGGCATCAGGGCGACAGGAACCGGGAATCGAGTCTTGCGCTCCAACTGAAGAACAATTTTCCAAACTCTGTCGAATACCAACAATACAGGGTGATGACATCCAATGGACAGTGATGACGCACAACAACCGTCGGGCCTGAGTGAGCCTACGGGCCAGTTGCTCAAACGTGCGCGTGAGCAGAAGGGGCTCAGTGTTTCCGCCGTGGCCGATGCCCAGCACCTTCGCCCGGCGATAATACAGGCGATAGAGGACGGGCATTATGAACAGATCGACAGTGAACTGTTCCTTAAAGGCTATGTCAGAACCTACGCACGACAGGTTGACCTTGATCCGGATGCGGTGATCGCGACGCTGGATGAGGAGCTCGAACCGCTACGACAGCAAAAAGTGCAGGCAGAAGAAGCGAATCCGCTGATTGATATCGAGCGTCGCAGGCGGCGCAAGCGCCGCGTTGCAAAGTTTCTGCTTCTCCTGCTGGCCATAGCAGTAATTGCCTTTCTCGCATTGCGCTTTATGGGCGAGTTGGACGGTATAACAGGCGACACGACGGAACCGGCTGTGTCCTCGGAAACGGCTGCTCCCGCGCAGCCTGAACCGTCCGAAGAGACGGTGTCGGTGGACGATACTGTCGATACCGAGTTAGCCGAGCCTGAAACCGAAGAAGAGGCCGATAGGCTATCCGCGCCGGTTGATGAAGCGTCGATCGTTGAGGACAATAGCGAGTTGGCAGAGCTGCCTGAGGACCCTCAGGTGAATGAACAGATCTCTGGCTCTCCGGCCCCGACGGTTGAAGACGATTCCGCTCCGGCTGCGCAACCTGCTGTCGATGAGATTGATGAGAGCCAGGTTCCGGTGGTGACCAGTGAGCCGGAGTCAGCGTTTCAGGAGAGCGCCCAGCCAACGGCTGCCGTCGGCAGCGCTCGCCTGGAAATGACATTCAGCGATGAGTGCTGGGTTCAGGTAACCGATTCGGCGGGCAATCGCCTGGTGGGATCCCTGCAACGGGATGGTGACAGGATTAATGTATCAGGCAGGCTGCCCATCGACGTTGTTGTCGGCGCAGTCGATGCCATCGAATCTATAAGATTTGATGGCCAACCGATTGACCTTTCCGGTTATCGGGTCGTCAACAACCGAGCAGAATTCTCGCTGGATATCTGAACGTTTCGAACCCTCTTTTGCGGTTAGCAGGCTATATGAATCACGAATCTCCGATCAAAAGACGCAAATCACGCCAGATAATGGTAGGCGATGTTCCCGTGGGTGGCGATGCGCCTATTGCTGTCCAGAGCATGACCAACACCAACACCTGCGACGTGGATGCAACCGTTGGCCAGATCCGCGCCCTGCAGGAGGCTGGAGCGGACATTGTGCGGGTATCCGTGCCTACAATGGATGCTGCGGAAGCGTTCGGTAAGATTCGCTCAATGGTGTCGGTACCATTGGTGGCTGACATCCATTTCGATCACCGAATTGCTCTGCGGGTGGCGGAACTGGGTGTTGATTGTCTTCGTATCAACCCGGGTAATATCGGTCGGGATGACCGTGTCAGCGCCGTGATCAGCGCCGCGCGGGATGGCAATATCCCGATTCGTATTGGCGTCAACGCAGGCTCGCTGGAAAAGGCACTGCAACGTAAGTACGGGGAACCGACACCCGAGGCTCTGGTTGAGTCGGCCATGCGCCATATCGACATTCTCGACCGTCATGATTTTCAGGACTTCAAGGTGAGCCTGAAGGCCTCAGAGGTCTTCATGACGGTGGCGGCATATCGTCAGATTGCTGCACAGATAGAACAACCCCTGCATTTGGGCATTACCGAGGCTGGTGGCTTTCGCTCCGGGACAGTGAAGTCCTCTGTTGGCCTGGGCATGCTGCTGATGGACGGCATTGGGGATACCATCAGAGTATCGCTCGCGGCAGACCCGGTGCAGGAAATCAAGGTCGGCTACGATATTCTCAAAAGCTTGCGCCTGCGCAGCCGGGGTATCAACTTCGTCGCGTGCCCAAGCTGCTCACGCCAGAATTTCGATGTCATCCAGACCATGAATGACCTTGAGGCTCGTCTGGAAGACGTCAACGAGTCCCTGGATGTTGCCATCATTGGCTGTATTGTAAACGGGCCGGGCGAGGCCAAGGTTGCTGACCTGGGCTTGACCGGCGGTAGCCCCAAGAACCTGTTCTACGCGTCGGGCAAGCCCAATCAGAAGCTCGACAATGCCAACCTGACCGACGACCTGGAACGGCTGATCCGTGAGGAAGTGGCGCGTCGCAAGGAAAAGGAAGAAGCGATCATTACCCGCTCGGCCGACTGAGAGCAGATCGTCAAATCACCGACACAGATAAGGTAGTAACTTGGCTAAGATCCAGGCAATCCGCGGGATGAACGATATCCTGCCAGAGCAGACGCCGGTGTGGCAGTTTGTGGAAGACGCGGTCAGGAAAGTGCTTTCCCAGTACGGTTATCAGGAAATTCGCATGCCGGTGGTTGAGCAGACGGACCTGTTCAAGCGCTCTATTGGCGAAGTGACGGATATCGTTGAGAAAGAGATGTACACCTTTGAGGATCGCAACGGTGACAGCCTGACCCTGCGCCCCGAAGGTACGGCCGGCTGCGTGCGCGCCGCCGAAGAACACGGTCTGCTTTTTAATCAGACCCGCCGGCTTTGGTACACCGGCCCCATGTTTCGTCATGAGCGCCCCCAAAAAGGCCGTTACCGTCAGTTCCACCAGATCGGCGTGGAATGTTTTGGCATGACCGGCCCGGATATTGATGCTGAGCTCCTCGTGTTGACGGCCAGGCTCTGGCGCGCGCTAGGACTGAGTGAACACACCCGCCTGGAAATCAATTCCATAGGTACGTCTGCTGCCCGTCGGGAATACCGCGAGGCGCTGGTCGCGTACCTCTCGGATTACCGGGAGCAGTTGGACGAAGACAGCCAACGGCGTCTTGGCTCGAACCCGCTACGCATTCTGGACAGCAAGAACCCGGATACCCAGAGACTTCTGGTGGACGCGCCTCGTCTGGATGATTACCTCGACGACGAGTCTCGGGATCATTTTCGGCAACTGCGCTCGTTGCTGGACGCGGCTGGCATTGAGTATACGGTGAATCCAAAGCTGGTTCGCGGGCTCGACTATTATGGCAAAACTGTATTCGAGTGGATTACCGACAGCCTGGGTGCCCAGGGGACGATATGCGCCGGTGGTCGCTATGATGGGCTGGTGGAGCAATTGGGAGGCAAGCCCACGGTTGCGGTCGGTTTCGCCATGGGGCTCGAACGACTGATCCTCCTGCTGGAAACGCTTAACCTTGTGCCAGACAGTGCCAATGGCAATGTCGATGTGTATGTTGCGGCTATGGGTGAATCCACCGTGGCACCCGCATTGGCGCTGGGTGAATCCCTTCGTGACGCTTTGCCGGGCGTAACGGTTATGGGGCACTGTGGCGGCGGCAGTTTCAAGAGTCAGATGAAAAAGGCTGATCGCAGTGGCGCCCGTTACGCGGTCATTCTGGGTGAGAATGAGGTTGCCAACGGGACGGTCGGCCTTAAGCCGTTACGGTCAGACGAGGGGCAACTAGACGTTGCTCAGGGTGATCTGGCCGCGACGCTTGAAGAATTGCTTGGCCGCTGATGGCGCGCCGACGAGTTACAGCATAATAATCATCTATTGCAGGAGTCATCATGGCTGAAATGCGTACTGAGGAAGAAACGGTCCAGGCAATCAAGGACTGGTGGAAGAAGAATGGCAGCTCGCTCCTGATTGGCGTCGGTGCGGCGCTGGCGATTGTTTTCGGGTGGCAGGCCTGGCAGAACCATCAAATGCAGCAGCGTACGGAAGCGGCTTCCCAGTTTGCCGAGCTGATCAATGCCTATAGCGATGAGACAGATGAAAATCGCGCAGATACCGTTGCCTACGTGGCCGAGAACCTGCGAGAAGAATACAGCGACAGCGCCTTCGCTGTTTATGGCATGTTGATGCTTGCTCGCCAGCAGGTTATGGACCAGGGCGATCCGGAAGGGGCGATCGAGTCCCTGACCTGGGCGCAGGAAAAAGCCGGCGAAAGCGGAGCGTTGGCAATGGTTATTCGCAACCGCCTGGCCCGCGCCCAGTTCGCGGCGGAGCAGTACGAAGAGGCTTTGGCAACCATTGAGGGTACGGACAATACCGGCAGTTTCGGCGCTATTTTCACCGAGCTTAAAGGCGATATCCTGCTAGCCCAGGGTAATCGTGAGGGGGCTCGTGAAGCGTATCTGGCGGCCCGTGAAATGAACCAGCAGGGTCGTAGCGGCATTCTTGAGCTCAAGCTATCCGACCTTGGTGTTGAGGAGGGAGCCTGATGCCCTGGTTGGTTAACGGGCATACCAGACTCCTTTCGCTTGCGGGTATGCTGATACTGGCTGTCCTTGCAGGATGTAGTACCAGTGACACCTTTGAGCAACCTGCACCGGTTCCGGAGATTTCATCCAGTGTCGGGCTTGAGCCTGTCTGGAGTATGGGTGTTGGGGACGGGCATGATGACAACTTCCTGTACCTCGCCCCTCTGAACACCGGAGACCGTTTGTATGCGGCATCAGCCGATGGCGAGGTTTATGCCGTCGGCTCCGAAAACGGCGAGGTATTCTGGTTCCGGGATCTTGACGAGGAAATCAGTGCCGGCGTTGGTGGCGATCAGGGAAACCTGTACCTGGTCACCCGTGATGCTGAGCTGATGGCACTGTCGCGCGAAGATGGTTCTGAGCTTTGGCGGCAGCCTTTGCCCAACGAAGTGTTGGCGTCCCCCCAGTCCAACGGACGCCTGGTGGTGACACAGACCATTGATGGCAAGGTGCTGGCGTTTGATACCGCCTCCGGGGAGCAGGCATGGCAATACGACAGTGATGTCCCGGTCCTGTCAATACGTGCAGCGGCGTCGCCGCTTGTCGGGGCAGACCTTGTGCTGGCTTCACTGGCCAACGGGAAGCTCATGGCGATCTCCACTGAGACCGGCCAGCCCGTTTGGCAGTATGAAGTCGGCCAGCCGCAGGGCCGTACCGAGCTTGAACGGCTTGTTGATGTGGCCGGTGAGCCGCTGATTCTAGAGAGCGCAGCGATGATTGTGGGCTATCAGGGCAAGCTTGCGCTGGTTGACCTGCAAACCGGACAGGAAATCTGGAGTCGTCCCGCCTCCAGCCTGCAGTCACCAATGATCGGCAACGGTAATATTTTTGTCGCGGGTGCCAACGGCGATATCACGGCCTACCGCGGTTCCGACCGTCGCGAGCTGTGGGTTCAGGACCGGTTATCCTGGCGGCAGCCAACGCAGCCGGTTGTCTATGAGGATTACCTGTTGATTGGTGATTTCGAGGGGTATATTCATATGTTGTCGTTGGAAGACGGCAGCCTGGTGGGTCAGCTTGAATTTGACGACGAGGGCCTGCGGGTGCCTTTCCAGCGCCTGCAGAACGGTAACCTTCTTGTGTATGGCAATAGCGGTAAACTGTCGGTATTGAAACTCCGGACGCTCGACTGAGTGCTCCTTTCCGGCCCTATCGCTGTGAAGCGCGGGCCCTGTTTAATGTGTAGCGAAAGACTATGACCCCTGTAATTGCTCTTGTCGGGCGCCCCAACGTGGGCAAATCGACACTGTTTAATCAAATGACGCGGTCCCGGGATGCGCTTGTAGCGGATTTCCCCGGCTTAACCCGTGATCGTAAATACGGTGAGGGCAATTACGAAGGGCAGCGCTTTATCGTGATTGATACCGGTGGCCTGACCGGGGGTGAGGAAGGCCTGGACGCTGAAATGGCTCGCCAGTCCATGCAGGCTGTCGAGGAAGCTGACATTGTCCTGTTTCTGGTAGATGGCAAGGCCGGCCTCAATGGCGGCGACGAACTGATTGCTGCCCATCTTCGGAAAACCGGCAAGCGGGCGCATCTGGTGGTCAACAAGACTGATGGCCAGGACCCCGATATCGCCGCTTCCGATTTCTATGGCCTGGGCTTCGAGTCCACCTATCTGATTGCCGCCTCTCACAACCGGGGCATTCGCTCCATGCTGGAAGAGTTGCTGCCGTCCGAGGAAGAGCGCGAAGGACAGGACCGTGCCGATCGTTATCCGGGCATACGCATTGGTATTGTCGGGCGGCCGAACGTGGGCAAGTCAACATTGGTCAACCGCATGCTCGGAGAGGACCGGGTGATCGTCTATGACATGCCCGGCACCACCCGGGATAGCGTTTACATCCCGTTTGAACGCATGGATAACCAGTACACACTGATCGATACGGCCGGTGTGCGCCGGCGTAAGAATGTCAGTGAGGTGGTGGAGAAGTTTTCCATCATCAAGACCCTCCAGGCTATCGATGACGCCCATGTGGTCATCCTGGTTATCGACGCCCGGGAAGGTCTGGTGGACCAGGATCTTCATCTGATTGGCTTTGTTCTGGATGCCGGCCGTTCCCTGGTGATTGCGGTCAACAAATGGGACGGCATGGACCCGGACGACCGGGCCAAGGTAAAAGAGCAGGTTCAGCGCCGCCTGGACTTTCTTGATTATGCTGACAAGCACTACATATCTGCCCTTCACGGCTCCGGTGTGGGCGTCATGTACGATTCGGTTCACGCCTGCTATGAGTCAGCGATGGCCAAGTGGCCGACCAATCGCCTGACGGCCATCCTCCAGGATGCTACCGCCCAACACCAGCCGCCGCTTGTGCAGGGGCGTCGAATAAAGCTGCGGTACGCCCACCAGGGTGGGTCCAACCCTCCAGTGATTGTGGTGCATGGCAATCAGACTGACGCGTTGCCAGGGGCTTACAAACGCTATCTGGAGAATACCTTCCGTAAAGTGCTGAAGGTCAATGGTTCTCCCATTCGCTTCGAGTTCCGTTCCAGTGAAAACCCGTTCGCTAATAAGGTTAGCCGGCTGACGCCGCGTCAGAAGGTCAAACAGGACAATGACCTGAAGAAAGGGCGGCCGGTGCGGAAGAAAGCGCGAATGAAGAGCAAGAAACGCTGAAACGATCCGACCGTCGGGGCAGCGCCAGGCAGTCGGTGCTGCATCAAAGGGCGCGATGGTTGGTCTTTAGCCACTCCTGAAACTCGTTTTCGGGCATCGGCCTGCTGTAGAAATAGCCTTGTGAATAGTCACAGCCTTCCTGTTGCAGGAAGTGTGTCTGGGCTTCTTCTTCCACGCCTTCTGCAATTACACTCAAGCCAAGACTGTGGGCCATGTTGATAATGGCCTTCACCAGCGAGGCGTCCTCCCGCTCCTTCATCACGTCCTGGACAAAGGATTTGTCGATTTTCAGGGTATCGAAAGGGTAGCTCTTGAGGTAGCTGAGCGCCGAATAGCCGGTACCGAAGTCATCAACTGACAGGCGAATGCCGGATTGATCGAGTTGCCGCAGGATATCGGCGGTTTCTATGGTGTTATCAAGGATCAGTCGCTCAGTGATTTCCAGTTCCAGTTGCTGGGGGGGCAAGCCGCTGGCTTTGAGAGCATTCATGACCGTGTCGACAAAGCCCGGATCCCTGAATTGCCTGGGAGATACGTTGACTGAAATGCCGATGTCCGTACCAGTGGACTCTTTCCAGCGTATGGCCGCCAGGCAGGCTTCCCGTAACACCCATTCACCAATCGGCGTTATCAGGCCGGTTTCTTCCGCCAGGGGTATAAACCGGTCGGGCATGACCATACCCATACCGGGGTTATTCCAGCGCAGCAGGGCTTCGGCAGAGCACAGTTGTCCGGACTCAGTGCGAACAATGGGCTGGTAGTAGAGCTCAAACTCTTTTTGCTCCAGGGCCCGGCGCATCAGCGATTCCATCTGCAGCCGTTCATGGGAGACTTCCGTCATTTCCGGAGCAAAGAGAGCATAGGCACTTTTACCCTTGTGTTTGGCCTGGTACATGGCGGCATCGGCGTGTTGAAGCAGGGTGCCGCTGTTATCGGAGTCGTTCGGGAAAACGGAGATACCGATACTGGTGGTTACGAACACTTCCTGGCCATTCAGCAGGTAAGGAGGGGCAAAGGTCTTGAGGATACGCTCTGCCACCTGTGACGTCGCCTCGGGGCCCGTCAGGCCGGGCAATATTACCAGAAACTCATCACCACCAAGCCTGGCGACGGTGCTGGTACCCCGAAGGCAGCTGGAAATCCGTCGTGCGGCCTCTATCAGGAGGTTGTCACCGGCGTCGTGCCCAAGGGTATCGTTAATGTGCTTGAAGTTGTCCAGGTCGAGAAACATCACGCCAACCAGGGAGCTTTCGCGTCTTGCCTGGGCCAGGGCCAGTTTCAGGCGATCCAGGGCGAGCATCCGGTTGGGAAGCCCGGTCAGGATGTCGTAGTTAGCCTGTCTGAGCAGTTGTTGCTCGTAGCGCTTGCGAATGCTGATATCTTCGCCAAGAATCAGGTAGCCGGTGGCTTCGCCCTTGGAATTCTTGATGGGGGTTACGATCAGTTGTTCCCAGAAGCGCTCACCGTTCTTGCGAACGCTGTTGATTTCCCCCTGCCAGACCCCCACGCGTTGGACCTGAAGTCGGATGGATTGCCACAGTTGGCGGTTTTCTCGATGGGCCTGTGCATCCTCGGATAGCACGCCCGGGTGTTTTCCGGCGATGGTGGCAGCGTCGTAGCCGGTGAGCTGGCTGAATTTCTGGTTGGCGTATTCGATACGCCACTGGCGATCACAAATCAGCACCGATGACGGGCTTTGCTCAATCGCCTTGGAGAATTTTCGGATTTCCTGGGCATCGCGCTCCTGTCGCTCGAGGTCATCGTTGAGACGTTCCCGCATCTGGTTGATGGCAACGGTGACCTGGGCCAGTTCGTCATTTCGATTCAGTTGGGTGTCCGGTCGGTCCAGTTCAAGCGGGTCTGACAGGTTGTTGAGTGAGAAATTGCGGGCGTAGTTGGCCATGGTGGTCAGGTGCCGCGCAATGAAGTGCTGGAAAATCCAGATGATCAGGATCGAAACGAAAAAGGTCTTCAGGAACTGGGTGGTCAGCACCACTACGACTTTTTGGCGCATGTCCGAGAACACCCGCTTCAGATCGGCGGTGATGGTCAACTGACCCAAACTGAACATTTCATCACCCTGGTGGGTGAGCTTGAACGTATGGCTGATTGTCTGGGCGTTGCGAGGGATTTCGCCCATGACCAGTTCGGAATCCGGTTCAATTTTGAGGCGTAGGTGAACGATGTCTGGCAGGCTGAGTATGCCTTCGAGCTGGGTCTGTAGGAGTTTCTGATCCAGCGCCCATAGGCTGCGGGCCAGACTGGAGGTATAGCCAGTTTCGACAACCATCATGCGCCTGTCGATCTGCGACAGGTCCTTCCGGTAATCCGAGTATATCTGGATAGCTGAAGAGATGAGCGTGAACAACGAGCTGAACAACAGGATGTATGCGAGCAGCCTGAAGGACAGGGGAGACCCGGTTCGAAATCGTTGCAGGCGAGTCAACAGTTTTTGCATGTCCTATACTTCGGCCACCCTGGCAGGTTTCAATGAGCATGGTCAGACGGTGTTCTCAGGACTATAGCAGCAGTTTCTTGCAAATGCCTCGCAAATACAGGAAAAATCGGGAGAAATGTGTCACTGTTCAGGATTTGTTAATGTCTTGGGAGCGGGCGGTGATCGGGGGTGTTGGACGCCTGCGCATGCAGGGCTGATCGATTGGGAGTGCAGAGTGGACCTGCAAAGAAAAAGAAGCTGAAAAAATGGCGTCCCCTAGGGGGTTCGAACCCCTGTTGCCGCCGTGAAAGGGCGGAGTCCTAGGCCACTAGACGAAGGGGACGCATCGCTTCAAAAGCTTGCCTCGTCGAGGTGGCGCGTATATTAAGTAAGGCGATACGAGCTGTCAAACGGTTTTTAAAAAAAATAATAGCTTTCGCGAGCACAGCAGGTTGGTCGAGGAAGCTGCCCTGAGCCTTTCCGAGGACCGCCTCAGTACCTTACCGAATCCGCCAGGGCTGGGCCCAATTCAGGATACTGGAAATGGAACCCTTCGGCTTCGAGTCTTTCGGGTATGGCCATTTGGCCGGTCAGTAACAACCGGGACATTTCGCCCAGCGCCAACTTAAGGACCGGACTTGGTGCCGGGAAAATGGCCGGCCGGCCCAAAACGCCGGCAAGACACTTTGTAAACTGCCGGTTGGTGACCGGGTTGGGGCTCACGACGTTGTAGGGGCCGTTGGCCTTGTCGGATTCGAGCATCCAGACAAGCGCTGCGACCACGTCGTCCCGGTGAACCCATGGCATGAACTGTTCGCCGTCGCCAAGTCGTCCCCCAAGACCCAGGCGGAAGGGTAGAAGCATGCGCTGCAGGAAACCGCCACCGGGGCCGGCAACAATCCCCGTCCGCGACAGGCATACGCGAACGCCGTCAGCCTCCAGGCTCAGAGCTTCCTGTTCCCAGTCACGGCACATGCGATGAGTGAATTCGTCATGGGGCAACGTTTGCTCAGTCACGCGTTCACGGCTCTGGTCGCCGTAGAAACCCACCGCAGAACCGGACACCAGCACGCGCGGGAGTGATTCCCAGCTCCTTATCACGGTCGCCAGGAGGCTAGTAAGGCCGATACGGCTGTCCCGCAGTTCCTGTTTGCGGCGATCGGACCACCGTTTATCGGCGATGCCTTCGCCAGCCAGGTTGATAACCGCACCGAACCCCGGGTGGCCTCGTAGCAGCTCGAGATCTCCCAACGCCTCTACACGTCCACAAAGAGCCTGAACGTTTGCCGTGGACTGTCTGCTGAAGACGGTTGGGGCGTAGCCTTTGCTGATCAGTTGTTGGCACAATGATTGGCCGATGAATCCGGTGCCTCCGGTGATCAGAATCCGATTATCCATTGCTGCTCGCTCCTGGGTCGGTTAATGGTCGGCTATTGATAGTTGTCGGTGATGGGTTATGCCGGCTGTTTGTGGCTGTCGAGTTCGTGGATCACAACGTCACGAATGGCTTTCCCCAGTTCGGGATTCTCACCGATGGGTGGTGCAAGCGTAATGCTGACCTCGTGTTGGCTTTGTAGCCCCTCGATCATCGCGGGAACGTCTTTTCTGAGATGACGGCCCGCCGCCAGGAATAGCGGCACGACGGTATACTGTCGGACGCCTTCACTTGCTCCCTCGCTGATAACCGTATCCAGGGAGGGCTCTGCCAGTTCCATATAGGCAATGCGGGACCCGGGTACAGATTCAAGTGTCGGGGTTGCCAATGCTTCGAACGTCCGGCACCAGCGCTCATCGCTGCTTCCATGGGCAAGTAGGATTATTCGGGGAGCTTCTCCGTTCATAGTATCTCCTGGTATGAATAAAAGCTGGGATAGTAATCTAAAGTGTAGCAGCCGCAGGCCTGCCACTGTGCTGCTCGATGACGATAGGATGGGTATATGTTCGATTGGAAAGAGATTCTGGATTTCTGGTTTGGTGAACTTGATGAGCACGGCCTGCCGGACAGCTTTCACAGGAATCGCTGGTTCCGTTCCACGCGTGCCTTCGACCAGGAAATCCGGCGACGCTTCCTGTCGATGGTCCTTTTTGCGTCAGAGGACGGTCTGCGGCACTGGCGCAAGACGGCCGGTGGGGCTCTTGCAGAGATCATCCTGCTGGATCAGTTCACACGGAATATTCATCGGGGCGGAGCGCTGGCGTTTTCCAATGACCGGTTGTCTGTAAAGCTCTGTAAGGCAGCGATGCGTGATGGACAGGACATGGAATTGCCCCCGGTAAAGCGGGGCTTCCTCTATATGCCGCTGCAGCACTCGGAACAACGTGAGGATCAGGATCTGTCTGTGGAGTGTTACTCGCAATTGGCCGCCGCCACCGATGGCATTGTCGGAGATTTTATGGAGAGTTTTCTGCAATCCGCCCGTGACCATCGGGATATCATCCACCAATTTGGCCGTTTTCCACACCGCAACCAGGCATTGAAACGCTCCTCAAGCCCGGAGGAGCAAGCCTACCTGACCAACGGTAAGCGCTTCGGCCAATAAATGCCTTCAAATCCGTTCAACAGGCCGGAACTGCCAAGCCCATCAAGGTTTCATGGCGCCTTATGCGGCAGAATTTACAAAAACTAACAAGAATCAGGCTTCGCTGCACAGGTCTCAGGGCCATTGCAGGCGGCCGGCGATCGAAACAAGGAAAACCAGCCATGGGGCAGTTACAGAACCCCGCACTCCAGGCGAACAGTGAACTGCCGGAGAACCGATTACTTCGGCAGTCGATTCGCTACAGGGGGCGCAAGACCTTACGTGTAAAAAGCGAGCTACGGCGTCTTAAAATCCTGGAGGCGACCCTTCGTATTGCAGCTCGTGACGGTTTGCGAGGCATCAAGCATCGAGCTGTTGCGAGGGAAGCGAAAGTGCCTCTGGCCGCCACCACCTATTACTTTCGCGATATTCATGAATTGATCAGTGACTCATTCATGCTTTTCGCTGAAAAAGCCCGGGACAATCTTGATGGCTTTTATGACACCATCAATCTGGTGCTGGATGCCACCCCTGCAGAAACCCTTCGGCGCAATGGTCCCCAACGCAAAGAATTGGCTGCGCGTTTGTCGGTAATATCGACGGCCTACCTCCATGAGCAGTTTACAAAGCGAAGGCAGCAGATGCTGGCGGAGCAGGTGTTCCTTATGGAAGCGTTAAGGGATGACCGTCTTGCGGGCCTGGCAAGAAGCTATCGTGAAGCCTGGACCGCAGGCCTGCGGCAGATACTGAAGCGGCTGGATTCGCCATCACCGGAGAGAGACGCAACGCTGCTGGTGAATGTCACTCTGGGTATGGGATACGATTCTTTACTCAACGATCAGCGTGTGGATTACGCTGCACTGTCTGAGACCGTTGCGCGCGTGATCGGGTTGGCGTTAGGCGAACAGGAGATCGTACCGGTCTGAATATGGGGATGAAAAAGGTCCTGAAAAAAGAGTTGACGAACCAGGATGAATCCGTAGAATACGCGTCCGTTGATCAAGCGGGAATAGCTCAGTTGGTAGAGCACAACCTTGCCAAGGTTGGGGTCGCGAGTTCGAATCTCGTTTCCCGCTCCAGATTCCAAAAACCCGGTCTTTTCGAAAGGAAAGGCCGGGTTTTTCATTTTTAGCCTGCAAGCCACAGTCTTCACACCCTGTTCTCGGTTATACTGCCAGGTCATATTGGATGCCTTGTCGTCAGTGTTTCGGGAGCGCCCATGCAGGTACATTCGTTGTATGTCTATCCGGTCAAATCCCTGGCCGGAATCCAGGTTTCTTCATTCCTTCTGGACGAGTTCGGTCCGGCCGATGACCGTCGCTGGATGATCGTTGATTCCGAGCGCGAGTTCGTTACCCAGCGAAGCAATCCGGAACTCGCCATGATCAAAACCCGGTTGGACTCAGGTCAGGTCTTTGTCGATATACCGGGGGAGGGCGAGTTTCCATTGTTGCCGGACACTGAGGAGTGTCGTGTCAGGGTCTGGCGGGACTGGGCGAAAGCGGTGTACGGAGAGGACAAGGCATCTGCTGCGCTGTCCCGCTACTGTGGCCAGACATTTCGCTTTGTGTATATGCCCGAGGAAACCTTCCGCCGCGTTGATGCGAGCCGGGTTACCGAGTATCGTCGGGTCAGCTTTGCCGATGGTTTTCCATTCCTGATCACCAACCTTGCGTCCCTTGAAGAGCTGAACACGCGCCTTGATTCGGCCATCGATATGCGAAGGTTCCGGCCGAACATTGTTGTTGAGGGCGCGGGGGCCTGGGATGAGGACAACTGGACATCTGCACGCATCGGGGAAACGGCATTCACGCTGGTAAAGCCCTGTTCCCGCTGTGTTATGACCACCGTGGATCCGGACCAAGGCGTAAAGTCCGTAGATCTGCAGCCTTTAAGGATGCTTGGAACCTATCGGCGAACCTCTGACGGCGTCATTTTCGGAATGAACGCCATTCATGAATCGGACGGGACCATCCGGGTCGGTGATCCGATTACTCTGCAAACGACTGCCACAACGGAGAATCAGTAACGTGCCATTGTTAACGCTGGATGCCGTATCCCTTGCTTTTGGCATGCAGCCATTGCTCGACCAAGCCTCTATGACCATCGAGGCAGGTGAACGTGTGTGTCTTCTTGGCAGGAATGGCGAGGGAAAATCCACACTACTGAAGATCGTCAGCGGTGAGGTAACGGCGGACGGCGGTGTTGTCCGGCTGGACGACGGTGCGGTGTTGTCAGTGCTGCCCCAGAATCTCCCCGTCAATGATACTCGAACCGCGTATGAGGCCGTTTCCGGTGCTTTCCCGGAGACCGGGGAATTGCTCGCGGAATTTCATCGGTTGTCCCAGACTGCGGATGAAGCCAGCCTGGACCGACTGATGAAAGTACAGGAGCGCCTTGAGGCGCTGGATGGTTGGCGTCTGGACCAGAAAGTCGGCGCCATCCTCGAGCAATACGGCATCGACCCGGAGCAGCGTCTGAACACGCTCTCCGGCGGTTGGCAGCGACGCGTCCTGTTGGCGCGTGCCCTGGTGACCGAGCCGGATATCCTGTTACTGGATGAGCCTACCAACCACCTGGATGTGCCCGCCATTGCCTGGCTGGAAGAGGCCCTTGGTCAATTCCGTGGCGCGATTCTGTTTGTCAGCCACGACCGCGCGTTTATACGCCGCATGGCCACGCGCATCGTGGAACTGGACCGCGGGCATCTGGTGAGTTTTGCCGCTACGTACGACCGCTATCTGGACCTAAAGGAAAAGGCTCTGGAGGAGGAAGATCGCCAGAATGCGTTGTTCGACAAGCGGCTAAAACAGGAAGAGGCGTGGATACGCCAGGGGATTAAGGCTCGTAGGACCCGCAATATGGGCCGGGTGAGGGCGCTAAAGGCCATGCGTGAAGAACGCCAGCAACGTCGCGAACGCGGGGGAACTGCGAGCTTTTCCGTGGAAGACGCCGCCCGTTCCGGGAAACTGGTGGTGGAAGCCAGTGATGCCGGATTTGCCTATCCTGATGGTACCGCGGTCATTCGCGACATGAACATGACGGTCCTCAGGGGCGATAAGATTGGCCTCGTTGGTGAAAATGGTACCGGTAAGACCACCCTGGTCCGGCTAATGCTGGGAGACCTGAAGCCCACAGATGGCCGAATTCGCCTCGGCACCAATTTGCAGATCGCTTACTTCGACCAGCTCCGGGGTGAGCTCGACCTTGAACGCAATGCGCTGGATAACCTGTCCGAGGGGCGGGAGTTCATCGAAATTAACGGCCAGAGCAAGCACGTACTGGGATATCTGCAGGAATTTTTGTTCAGCCCGGAACGGGCGAGGTCCCCTGTGCGTGTCTTTTCCGGGGGTGAGCGTGCGCGTCTTCTTCTTGCCAAGCTCTTCAGCAAGCCGGCCAATATCCTGGTGCTGGATGAGCCGACCAATGATCTGGACGTGGAGACCCTGGAGTTACTTGAATCCCGGCTGGTGGAATTTGCCGGTACTGTGATCGTTATCAGCCACGACCGCGAGTTCCTCGATAACGTCGCTACTGATACGGTGTTCCTGGACGGCTCTGGCAGAGTCGCGGAGTTTGTCGGTGGGTATACCGATTGGCGGAGGCAGGGTGGCCGGTTCCCTTCTGAGGGGGTAAGCCGAAAGGCCACCAAGCCGCCAAAGAACCAGAGCCCAGTGCCGGAAAAGAAGCCGGAAGCGCCCGCAGTGGCAGACACCAAAAAAACAAAACCCGTAAAACTCAGCTACAAACTGAAGCTTGAACTGGAAAAACTTCCGGGCCAGATTGAAGAGCTGGAGGCGGAACTGGAAAAGCTTCGGGCACAGATTTCCGATCCGGAATTCTACTCCGGGCCCGCTGAGAGCGTCTCCACGACCCTGGCGGACCTCGGGGACAAGGAAGCCCACCTGGAGAAGGTCATCGAGCGCTGGATGGAGCTGGAAGAACAGGCGAATCAATGAATGTAACGTACCACTTCAAATTTGAAGACAAGCGTTCCGAGACGTTTAAAGTAACGGACCGGCCAGCTGAGCCGGTGGGCAACCTGCCGAGCTGGACAAGGTTGGAGCACTGCCAATGCGCCAACTGCCCGCTGAAAGCATCGGAGTCGCCACGATGTCCCGCCGCCGTTGAAATGCTTCCGGTTGTGAACGCCTTTCAGGCAGAGGACGCCTACCAGAAGGTGACTGTGGAGGTTACAGACGACCGCAGGCGTTATTCCAAGGACACCACGCTTGAGGAGTCCCTGAGGTCATTGCTGGGGCTGAAAATGGCGACAAGCGGGTGTCCGGTGTTGTCCGAACTGAAGTCGATGGCCGTGCATCACTTGCCGTTTGCCAGCAACGATGAATTCATCATGAGGAGTGTGTCTCACTACCTTTTGCAGCAGTACCTGGCGAAACGTAACCACAAGGAGCCAGACTGGGAACTGAAAGGGCTGGTGGAGAGAAATCAACGCCTGCAGTTGGTCAACCAGGCGTTATGGCAGCGGATCCATTCGGTGTGCGAGGGGGACAGTAACCTGAAGGCATTGCTGAACTTCTTCTCAATGGCCTCCAGTGTGAGTTTTTCCCTGGAAAGTCAGCTTCGAAAACTGGAAGCAAAAATGAAGGGCGACGGCGCCGACTAGGGCGCCGCGGCCATCGTCCGGCTACTGGATGCGGATCGCAAGGACATCGCAGACGGTGCCATGCAACACACCGTTGGCGGTTGATCCTAGAAGCAACTGGAATCCTTTGCGGCCGTGGCTTCCCACGATGACCAGGTCCACACTCTGCTCTTCAGACAGCCGATGGATTTCGGATTCAGGGCGCCCCACCGTCACTATCTGATTGTCTTTGCCAACATTGTACTTTTCACCGTACCCGGCAAGCTGTTCCTTTGCCGCCTTGTCCAGTTGATCCTGAAGTTCCGTCAGGTCCATCGGAATGTCGCCCCCATAGGCGTAGCCAACAGGCTCCACTACGTGCACAAGCATCAACTCAGCACTATGGGCTTTGCTTATTTCGACGGCCTTATTGAGTACCTGGGGGGCCTCTTCGGTCAGATCGATTGCCACCAGTATCTTCTTATAGATCGACATCGCATCGCTCCTTCGCGGATGGGGTCAAACTCTTGGTGTGCCAAAGCAGTACCTTGTCCCATAAGTGTAAACCAACACTGACAGGTATCAATGACTGACTGGAAAGGTGACAAAAGGAGAGTTGGCTGGGGCTACAATCTGCCCCAGCCGGAGTGGACGTCAGGCGTTTTCGCGCAACAGGCCAATGGTTGTTTCCAGGCCCCGGAGAATGCCTTTGGAATAGCGGTCGATCACAAACGCAACGTTGTTGTCGTTATAGTTAATATAGGAGCCCCGAATGAACTCCCACTTGGAGGTCAGGTCGTCCAGAGCGGCTTTTAGTGGGCCCTGGGCACCGCCTTTGGTGATCTGTGACAGGAAGGCGTCAAACTGCGTTGCCTGCTCGTCAAGAGGGATGTCGTTGGAGGAGCCCTGGAAGGTTTGCGATACCGAGGAATGGGTGCGGGCGGAGTACTTGGCCATCATCTGTGCCATAGTGACTGCCGCCGAGCGTGCGGCTTCAACTCTCTGGGCAGTTGCGACTTCGGCGCTTTCCCGGGCAACCGCGTACATCTCTGAAGCCACCTGGTTCATCGATAACGCCTGGTTCGCCATATCGGACACCAGGCGCAGGTCGGGATAACCGGTGTTGCGCACGTCGTTGATGTTGCTCCGCATCAGATCCTTGAATTTGTCGAACTCCACGTTGAGGCTTTCAACCTGTTCTCCGGACAGTACGCCGGCGGTGCTGTCGGCGACCGAATTCATGGATTCGTTGGCGGCATTGATACTGGCGACAATCTCGTTCAGGGTTTCGGTATCGCCGCTTGCGCTGAACCGATAGTAGGCGTCGAGTGCCATGTAGTTATTGACCCGGAAGTTATGCAGGTCCGAAAGAAAGCCGTCGCCTTCCTGGGCGCGGACCGTAAAGGAGGTGATCAGTAACAGCACGAGCGCCGTTACCAGGGAACGTACCCGCAAGCGAGCGTCTTTCATCGGATGGGTCTCCGTTAAGGCTGTTTTATTATTGTGGACTAAAGTCTTAGGCTGAAGGTAAAGTAACTCCGCCGACCAATCAAGTTGTTTTGGGGGGCGCTACGGGAGTAAATGTAAACAAATTTAAAATTTACGTGATAAACCTACCGTTTCGCATCAATACCTTGAACTACATACTTGATAAACAACAATTCCATTCGCCTCCTGATGCCGTTCGGCTGTCCATTTCGAGGCTGGTCGGGTTGATTCTTCCAGAAACAAATTGACAAACGAGCCGTTTTTTTTCATCGTGTCACACCACGATTCAAACGACTGTATGAATTTTTGGATCGCTTGATCGGGTATTGATTGAAAACAGTGACCGAAATCTCGCTGCATCAGCGGTCGTCTTGCGAAGCGCTTGTGCGGCTGTTTCAGCAGTTCCAAACACAGACTGGAGATCAGTTGATGATTTACGAAGGTAAAGCCATCACGGTTAAAGAGATCGAAGGCGGGATCGCTCAGTTGAACTTTGACTTGCAGGGCGAGTCAGTGAACAAGTTCAACCGTCTCACGATTGAAGAGCTCCGCGCCGCGACTGACAAACTGGAAGCGCAGAAGGGCCTGAAAGGCCTGGTTGTGACCAGTTCCAAGGACAGCTTTATTGTTGGCGCCGACATTACGGAATTCACCGACCTGTTTGCCGGGCCGGAAGAAGACCTCGTTGCCAACAACCTCAAGGCCAATGAAGTATTCAGCGCGATTGAAGATCTGCCTTTCCCCACCGTAACGGCGATCAACGGTATGGCGTTGGGTGGCGGCTTTGAAATGTGTCTTGCCACGGACTACCGGGTGATGGACAAGAAGGCCAAAGTAGGTCTTCCGGAAGTAAAGCTGGGCATTTTCCCAGGTTTCGGTGGCACTGTGCGTCTGTCCCGTCTGGTCGGTGTTGACTACGCGGTTGAATGGATCTGCGGCGGCACTGAGAACCGTGCCGACAAAGCCCTTAAAGTCGGTGCAGTTGATGCCGTACTTGAGGGTGAGAAGCTGGTAGATGCGGCCATCAGCATTATCAACCAGTGCAACGACGGCAAGCTGGATTACCAGGCACGTCGTGAAGAGAAGAAGGGCAAGATCAAGCTGAACGCCATGGAAAGCATGATGGCTTTCGAGATCTCCAAGGCGTACGTTGCCGGCCAGGCTGGCAAGAACTATCCGGCACCGGTCGAGGCGATCAAGGTCATGCAGAAGCATGCCGGCCTTACCCGTGACAAAGCGATCGAGGTTGAGGCTAAAGGCTTCGCCAAGATGGCCAAAACCAACGTGGCAGCCTGCCTGGTTGGCCTGTTCCTGAACGACCAGGAGCTGAAGAAAAAGGCCAAGGCCTGGGAAAAGGAAGCCAATGACGTGAAACTGGCGGCCGTTCTGGGCGCTGGCATCATGGGTGGCGGTGTGGCTTACCAGTCCGCATTGAAGGGTACGCCCATCATCATGAAGGACATCGCCCAGGAAGGTATCGCTCTGGGTCTTAAAGAGGCCAAGAAGCTTCTTTCCAAGCGCGTTGACAAGGGTAAAATGGACGCCAGCAAGATGGCTGACGTTCTGAACAGCATCACGCCGACACTCAACTACGGCGACTTCAAGAACGTCGATCTGGTTGTTGAGGCCGTTGTTGAGAACCCGAAGGTTAAAGACGCTGTTCTGCGTGAGACCGAAGACAATGTTCGTGAAGACGCGATCCTGACGTCCAATACCTCCACCATTTCCATCGATCTTCTGGCCAAGAACCTGAAGCGTCCGGAAAACTTCTGCGGCATGCACTTCTTTAACCCGGTGCACATGATGCCCCTGGTTGAGGTTATCCGTGGTGAGAAGACCAGTGACAAGGCTATTGCCACCACAGTGGCCTACGCCAAGGCCATGGGTAAGACCCCGATTGTGGTCAACGATTGCCCAGGCTTCCTGGTCAACCGTGTGCTGTTCCCGTACTTCGGTGGTTTTGTGAACCTGGTACGTGACGGCGCGGATTTCCAGTACGTCGACAAGGTCATGGAGAAGTTCGGTTGGCCGATGGGCCCTGCCTATCTGCTGGACGTGGTTGGCATGGACACCGGCAAGCACGCTGGCGAAGTCATGGCTGACGGCTTCCCGGACCGCATGAAGCACGAAGGTACTACCGCCATTGACGTGATGTTCGATAACAACCGTTACGGACAGAAGAACGACAAGGGCTTCTATAAGTACGAACTGGACCGCAAGGGCAAGCAGAAGAAGGTTGTCGACGAAGAAACCTACAAGCTGCTTGAGCCGGTTGTTCAGGGTAAGAACGATTTCAGCGACGAGGACATCATCGCACGTATGATGCTGCCTCTGTGCCTCGAAACCGTTCGCTGCCTGGAAGACGGCATTGTTGAAGACCCGGCAGACGCCGATATGGGCCTGATTTTCGGTATCGGCTTCCCGCCGTTCCGTGGTGGTGCCCTGCGTTATATCGACGACATGGGTGTCGACAAGTTCGTCGAACTGGCAGACAAGTTTGCAGATCTTGGTCCCCTGTACCATCCGACCGAGAAGCTGCGTGAAATGGCCAAGACTGGCGAAAAGTTCTTTGGCTAACCCTGAACGAGATTTCCGAACGGAGAAAGATCTATGAGCCTTAATCCGAGAGACGTTGTCGTCGTCGATTGCGTGCGGACTCCGATGGGGCGTGCCAAAAACGGCTGCTTCCGCAATGTTCGTGCGGAGACCCTGTCGGCTGCGCTTATCGAAGCACTGTTTGAGCGCAACCCGAAGCTCGACCCGAAAGAAGTTGAAGATGTGATCTGGGGCTGTGTAAATCAGACCAAAGAGCAGGGCTTCAACGTGGCGCGTCAGATTTCATTGCTGACCCGCATCCCTCATGAGTCTGCTGCGCAAACCGTGAACCGTCTGTGTGGTTCTGCCATGAGCGCGATCCACACCGCCGCCCAGGCGATCCAGACTGGCAACGGCGATGTGTTCTTCGTGGGTGGTGTTGAGCACATGGGTCACATTCCCATGACCGACGGTTTTGACCACAACCCGGCTGCGTCCAAGTACTCTGCCAAAGCGTCCAATATGATGGGCCTGACCGCAGAAATGCTCGCCAAGATGCACGGCATCACCCGTGAGCAGCAGGACGAGTTTGGCGCACGTTCACATCGCCTGGCGCATGAAGCCACTCAGGAAGGCCGCTTCAAGAACGAAATCGTTCCGATTGAAGGCCATGATGAGAACGGCTTTAAAGTGCTGATCGAGGAAGACGAGACCATTCGTCCCGAAACCACCGCTGAATCGCTGGGTCAGCTGAAGCCGGCGTTCGATCCGAAAAACGGTACAGTGACTGCAGGTACGTCCTCGCAGCTGACTGACGGTGCCGCAGCCATGGTGCTGATGTCCGCAGAGCGTGCTGAAGCTCTGGGCCTGAAGCCGGTTGCCAGGATTCGCAGCATGGCTGTTGCCGGTTGTGATCCCGCGATCATGGGTTACGGCCCGGTTCCGGCCACCAAGAAGGCGTTGAAGCGCGCAGGCCTGAAAGTCGAAGATATCGACTTCTGGGAACTGAACGAAGCCTTTGCGGGTCAGTCCCTGCCGGTCCTGAAAGACCTGAAGCTGTTGGGTGTAATGGAAGAGAAAGTAAACCTGAATGGTGGCGCGATTGCCCTTGGGCATCCGCTGGGTTGTTCCGGTGCACGTATCTCTACAACCCTGCTGAATGTCATGCAGGCCAAAGGCGGTAAGCTTGGTGTTTCCACCATGTGTATCGGCCTGGGGCAGGGCATTGCAACGGTATGGGAGCGTCTCTGATTCATTGAGCAGAATCAGTAACGCTGTCTCAGGAGGCCCGGCAAACGCCGGGCTTTCCTGTCTCTGACTGGAGAAAAAGGCGCCTGGAAATAAAAGAATGGGTTGTCTTGCTTTTCTTGACCCTGTAAAACAATGCACCTATACACTTGTGGCGGCTATGGACTGTTTTCTAGCCGACTGATTTTACAGCGAGTTTCCGGTTTGCTGATTTTTTAACCGATTATCGCCAAGGACACAGATCTCCGATATGGGTAAAAGCCTCGTTATTGTCGAGTCGCCAGCGAAAGCGAAGACCATCAACAAATACCTGGGGTCCGACTTCATTGTGAAGTCCAGCGTCGGGCACATTCGCGACCTTCCGGTCAGCGGTAGCGGCTCAACGTCAGATCCGAAAGAACGTGCCAGGCAGGCCGCGTTGACCCGCAAGATGAGCCCGGAAGAGAAGGTGGTTCACAAGAAACGGAAGTCCAGGGAGCAACTGGTTGCCCGCATGGGGGTAGATCCTGACCAGGACTGGAGCGCCCGATACGAGATACTGCCCGGCAAGGAAAAGGTTGTCAGCGAACTCAAGCGGTTGGCAAAGTCCGCCGATCATATCTATCTCGCGACGGATTTGGACCGTGAGGGGGAGGCGATCGCCTGGCACCTCCAGCAGACCATTGGGGGCGAACCCGAAAAATATCGCCGCGTGGTGTTCAATGAGATAACCAAGCGTGCCATCCAGGAGGCCTTCAAGGATCCGGGGAATCTCGATAACAACCGCGTTAACGCGCAGCAGGCGCGTCGATTCCTCGACCGGGTCGTCGGCTATATGGTATCGCCATTGCTGTGGGCCAAGATAGCACGCGGCCTTTCGGCCGGTCGGGTTCAGTCGGTTGCAGTCCGGCTTATCGTCGAACGCGAAAGGGAAATCCGCAAGTTCATTCCCGAAGAGTTTTGGCAGTTGCATGCTGACCTGGCTTCGAAGCAGGCCGAGCAGCCCGTTCGTTTTGAAGTGACCCGATACGACGATAAAGCCTATCGTCCAGTCAGTGAGAAACAGAGTGTCGAACATGTTGACCGCCTGAAAGATGGCACGTTCAAGGTGGCCAAACGAGAGGACAAGCCGACACGCTCACGTCCCTCCGCCCCCTTTATTACGTCCACGCTGCAGCAGGCGGCCAGCAACCGGATGGGGTTCAGCGTCAAGAAAACCATGATGCTGGCCCAGCGCCTCTATGAAGCCGGCTTCATTACCTACATGCGTACCGACTCGACCAACCTGAGCCAGGACGCCGTGAGCGGTTGCCGCGAATTTGTCAAAAAGCAGTTCGGTGATAAATTCCTGCCGGAGAAACCAAGGGTTTACGGTAGCAAAGAGGGCGCCCAGGAGGCCCACGAGGCCATCCGTCCGACCGATGTGAGTCGTAGGCCGGCCGATATAAGCGGCCTGGAGAAAGATGCTGAGAAGCTCTACGACTTGATCTGGCGCCAGTTTATTGCCTGCCAGATGGCTGATGCTGAATTCCTGAGCACGTCCATTGTGGTTGCCAACGGTGATTACGAGCTTCGTACGCGGGGGCGGATCATCAAGTTTGAGGGTTTCCTCAAAGTGGCGCCCCAGTCGGCCAAGAAAGATGAAGATATCGCGCTTCCTGACATCAAGGTTGACGAAACCCTGACACTGAAGAAGCTCGATCCCAGCCAGCATTTCACCAAGCCGTCGCCGCGTTATACCGAGGCAAGCCTGGTCAAGGAGCTGGAGAAGCAGGGCATTGGGCGGCCATCCACCTACGCATCGATTATCTCCACCATTCAGGATCGCGGCTACGTCCGTTTGCAGAATCGCCGTTTCTACGCTGAAAAAATGGGCGAGATCGTCACCGAACGGTTGTCGGAATCCTTTCCGAACCTGATGGACTTTGACTTCACCGCCAAAATGGAAGGTGAGCTGGATGACATCGCCGGTGGCGAGGTGGACTGGAAAAAGGTGCTCAATGATTTCTACGGTCGTTTCCGTCAGCAACTGGAAACCGCCGAGAGTGGCGAAGACGGAAGCATGCGGGCGAATACCCCGACCGAGACTGACATTCCGTGCCCAACCTGCAGTCGCCCCATGCAGATTCGCGTGGCCAGTACCGGCGTTTTCCTGGGATGCTCAGGGTACTCCCTGCCGCCTAAAGAACGGTGCAAAACGACCATCAACCTGGTGTCCGGTGACGAGGTTGTCAGCGCGGACGAAGATGTCGATGGCGAAGGTGAAACCCGTCTGCTCCGCAAGAAGCGGCGTTGCCCGAAATGCGGAACGGCCATGGACAGTTACCTGGTGGACGAAGGTCGCAAGCTCCATGTGTGCGGTAACAATCCGGATTGTTCCGGCTACGAAGTGGAGAAGGGTACGTTCCGAATCAAGGGTTATGAAGGTCCAACCCTGGAGTGCGACAAGTGCGGCTCCGAAATGCAGCTTAAAACCGGGCGTTTTGGGAAATACTTCGGCTGTACCAACACCGGATGCAAGAACACACGCAAGCTGCTGAAAAGCGGCGAGCCTGCGCCTCCCAAGATGGATCCGGTGCCGATGCCTGAGTTGCAGTGCCAGAAGGTTGAAGACACCTATGTGCTGCGTGATGGCGCTTCCGGATTGTTCCTGGCTGCCAGCAAGTTTCCCAAGAATCGGGAGACGCGTCCGCCACTGGTTATGGAGATCAAACCTCACCGCAAGGAAATTGATCCCAAGTACGGTTACTTGATGGATGCTCCGGAGCGTGACCCGGAAGGTAATCCGACGGTCATCCGTTACAGCCGGAAGAGCAAGGAGCAGTATGTGATGTCGGAAAAGGACGGCAAAGCGACAGGCTGGTCTGCGTGGTTTGTGAACGGCAAATGGCAGCCGAAAGAGAAGTGACTATAAGATGACTGGCAGGTTGGGCTCGACACCTATCCTGCCAGTTGTTTGAAAGCGAACCTCAGGGTTTCTTGCGCAGCCGTTGTATCAGTGAAGACGTATCCCAGCGGCTTCCCCCCATCTGCTGAACATCTCCATAGAACTGGTCAACGAGTGCGGCGACCGGAATCCTTGAGCCGTTTTTTCGTGCCTCTTCGAGGCAGATTGCCAGATCCTTGCGCATCCAGTTGACAGCGAAGCCGTGCTCGAACTCCCCATCAATCATGGTGCCTGAGCGATTTTCCATCTGCCACGATTGAGCTGCTCCTTTTGAGATCACGTCGACGACCTTGCGGACATCCAGTTCCGCCTGTTCGGCAAAGTGAAGGGCTTCCGAGAGGCCCTGAACCAGTCCGGCGATGGCGATCTGGTTGACCATCTTCGTCTTCTGGCCGCTGCCGATCGGTCCCATGTGGTTCAGGGCTTTGGCGTAATGCTCCATCAGCGGTTTCGCTTGCGAAAAAGGGTCGGCCTCCCCGCCACACATAATGGTAAGCTGGCCGTTTTCCGCACCCTGCTGACCACCGGATACCGGGGCGTCAATGAACTCAAGGTTGCGGGCGCTGGCAAGCTGGCCCAGTTGCTCTGCAATGCCTGCCGAAGCGGTTGTATGGTCGACCAGCACGGCGCCGGGCTTGGCGTTGGCAATGATGCCCTCAGGGCCTTCATAGACTTTTTCCAGATCTACATCGGCACCCACACAGGTAAATACGAAGTCTGCGTCAGCAACGGCGGCGGCGATAGAGTCGCAGGCCTTGCCTTTATACTGGCTCGCCCAGCTCTCTGCTTTGGCGTGAGTGCGGTTCCATACCTGGACTGTAAGGCCGGCGTTTGCCAGGTGGCCGGCCATTGGATAGCCCATTACGCCGAGACCGATAAATGCGGCAGTTACGTTCATCACTGTTTCTCCAGACGTGGTTGGTGTTAGCGCGAAGTAGGCATCAATCATTGCAGAATGTGAGGGCACAAAAAAGGCCGCTGATGCAGCGGCCTTTCGATTTCGGCTATCCGGGAGCTACTTCTTGGGGTAGCTTCTTGCTTCGGAGCCTGTGTAGAGCTGTCTCGGCCGGCCAATGCGGTAGTCGCCGCTGACCATTTCGTTCCAGTGTGAGAACCAGCCAATGGTCCGCGAAAGGGCGAATATAACCGTAAACATGGACGTCGGAATGCCGATCGCCTTGAGGATCAGGCCGGAGTAGAAGTCCACGTTCGGGTAGAGTTTGCGCTGGACGAAATACTCGTCTTCAAGGGCAATCTTCTCGAGACGCTGTGCGATCTTCAGGAGAGGGTCGTTTTCCAGGCCGAGCTCAGTCAGAACTTCATGCGCAGTTTCGGCCATTACCTTGGCGCGCGGGTCAAAGTTCTTGTAGACCCGGTGACCAAAGCCCATCAGGCGGAATGGGTCGTCCTTGTCCTTCGCCTTGGCGATGAATTTCTCGATGTTGGACTCGTCCCCGATTTCCGCGAGCATGTCCAGAACTGCTTCGTTGGCACCGCCGTGTGCAGGGCCCCACAGCGCTGCAATACCGGAGGCAATACACGCGTAGGGGTTGGCGCCGGTTGAGCCGGCCAGGCGAACGGTTGAGGTGGACGCGTTCTGTTCGTGATCGGCATGCAGGATGAAAATCTTGTCCATCGCCTTGGCGAGGATCGGGTTTGGCTTGTATTCCTCGCAGGGAACACCAAACATCATCTGCAGGAAATTCTCAGAATAGGTCAGGTCGTTGCGGGGATACATGAACGGCTGACCAATGCTGTACTTGTAACACCAGGCCGCAATGGTCGGCATTTTAGCGATCAGTCGGTGAGCAGTGATTTCACGCTGCTCGACGTTGGTGACATCCATCTGGTCGTGATAGAACGCCGACAGGGCTCCAACGACGCCGCACATAATGGCCATCGGATGCGCATCACGGCGGAAACCCTGGAAGAAGTTGCGCATCTGGTCGTGCAACATCGTGTGGTTTTTGATGGTGTCATGGAAGCGCTTGTTCTCTTCCGCTGTCGGAAGCTCGCCGTTAAGCAGGAGGTAGCAGACTTCCAAGTAGTCGGAGTTTTCTGCCAATTCCTCGATTGGGTAGCCTCGGTGCAGGAGAACGCCCTTGGCTCCGTCGATGTAGGTGATCTGGGATTCGCAGGCTGCGGTGGATACAAATCCAGGGTCGTACGTAAAGACGCCTTCCTGGACGAGGCTTCTCACGTCAATGACGTCAGGGCCGACGGTGCCTGAGTAAACCGGTAGCTCAATGGACTTGTCACCCACCGAAAGCGTGGCTTTCCTGTCGGTCATGGTGCTCTCCTATTTATCAGCATTTGGAAGCGCTAGAAGGCGCGTATTATCGCAAAACTGGCGGCAAAATATAGGGCGTTGGCTTTTTTTGTCAATGGAAGAGGCAATAAAACCCATTATTTGACGCCTGCTGTAAATCAGGGAAATCCGGAATACGGCTGCTTTCGAGGTTTAATTGATTTTGTCAATCCTCTTTATAGCGAGTCCCAGGGCCTGATTTAACGGGCCCTGACAGAGTTGCGCGTTTGTAATTGAAAAGGGTACTCCTTATAATCCGTAGCCCGGAATCGGGGATATAACAGGCCGCAGCGTCAGATATCAAAAGAGCGCATGCCGGTTTTTCTCCCTCCTGAACATATCGTGTGCCGGATCCGTTCAGCATACCGATCCTTACATACCAACCATCCGCATCCGGTTTTTTCCGGCCCCGCGGAACCAAGAGAGAGTGTGAGAGCGCTGTGAATAGCAAACGACCAGTAAATCTCGATCTCGGCAAGTTTCATTTTCCGCTGCCAGCCATCACGTCCATACTGCATCGCGTCAGTGGCATCATCATTTTTGTGGGTGTTGCTTTCATGTTGTACGGGCTTCAGCTTTCCCTTTCCGGGGAAGAAGGCTTCAGTCGGGTTAGTGGCTTGCTGGACAGCTTCCTTGCGAAGCTGATTACCTGGGGCATTCTGTCTGCCTTGCTGTACCACCTGGTTGCGGGTATTAAGCACCTGCTGATGGATATGGGCATCGGCGAAGAGCTGGAAAGTGGCCGGCTCGCGGCGAAAGCCACAGTCGTCATCTCCGTTATTCTCATCCTTCTGGCAGGAGTCTGGGTATGGTAAACAGCGTCACGAATCTCGGACGTAGCGGTGTTTTCGACTGGATGATCCAGCGAGTTACCGCCTACGTGCTTGCTCTGTATACAGTTTTTCTTTTCGGGTTCATTCTGACCACTGACGTTAATTACGACAGCTGGTCGGCGCTTTTCGACCAGACCTGGTTCCGCATCTTCACCCTGCTTGCACTGCTCTCAATCGGCGCGCACGCCTGGGTTGGGCTCTGGACAGTGACAACGGATTACATCAAGGCGACCCTGCCGCGCTTCCTGGTACAGGCACTTTGCGGTCTGGCCATGTTCGTGTATTTGGTCTGGGGCATTCAGATTCTTTGGGGGCTTTAATTAATGGCTAATATCAAGACCATGTCTTATGACGCGATTGTTATCGGTGGCGGCGGTGCCGGTATGCGTGCCGCCCTTCAGCTGACAGAATCCGGCGTCAATACCGCATGTATCACCAAGGTATTTCCGACCCGTTCCCACACTGTATCTGCCCAGGGCGGTATTACCTGCGCCATCGCCAGTGCCGACCCCAATGATGACTGGCGCTGGCACATGTACGACACCGTCAAGGGTTCCGACTATATCGGTGACCAGGACGCGATTGAGTACATGTGTTCCGTGGGCCCGCAGGCTGTGTTCGAGCTGGAACACATGGGGCTGCCGTTCTCCCGTACCGAGCAGGGCCGTATTTATCAGCGTCCGTTTGGTGGTCAGTCCAAGGGGCCGGACAATCCTGCCCAGGCAGCGCGTACCTGTGCTGCTGCGGACCGTACCGGTCACGCGCTCCTGCACACGCTCTATCAGGCGAACCTCAAGGGCGGAACCACCTTCCTGAACGAGTGGTACGCCGTTGATCTGGTGAAGAACAGTAAAAACGAAGTGGTTGGTGTCGTCGCCATCGAAATCGAGACTGGCGAAGTGGCTTACATCAAGTCCAAGGCAACCGTTCTTGCCACTGGCGGTGCAGGTCGTATCTACGCCTCCACCACCAACGCCCTGATCAATACCGGCGACGGTATTGGTATGGCGCTCCGTGCCGGTTTCCCGATGCAGGACATGGAGATGTGGCAGTTCCACCCCACGGGCATTCATGGCGCCGGTACTCTGGTAACAGAAGGTTGTCGAGGTGAGGGCGGTTACCTGATCAATTCCGAGGGTGAACGTTTCATGGAGCGTTACGCTCCGAACGCCAAAGACCTGGCTGGTCGCGACGTGGTTGCCCGCTCCATGGTGATTGAGATCCTGGAAGGCCGTGGATGCGGTCCGGACAAGGATCACGTTCTATTGAAGCTGGACCACCTTGGTGAAGAAACACTGAACCTGCGCCTGCCGGGTATTTGTGAGCTTTCACGCACCTTTGCGCACGTGGACCCGGTTAAAGAGCCGGTGCCGGTTGTGCCAACCTGTCACTACATGATGGGCGGGATTCCCACCAACGTAGGTGGTCAGGCCCTGACTCAGGATGAGAGCGGTAACGACACGCCCATTCCCGGGTTGTTTGCCTGCGGTGAAGCAGCTTGTGTGTCCGTTCATGGTGCCAACCGTCTTGGCGGTAACTCCCTGCTGGATCTGGTCGTCTTCGGCCGTGCCGCTGGCTTGCACATTGAAGAGCAGCTTCGCGGCGGCTTTGAGGTGGACGGCGCCAGTGAGGAAGACATCAAGAACGCGATGGCGCGCCTTGATCGCCTGAACAGCGCCTCGGAAGGCGAGAGCGTTGCCGAAGTGCGCAAGGATCTGCAGAACTGCATGCAGCTTTACTTCGGTGTGTTCCGTGACGGCAAGAGCATGGAAGAAGGTCTTGAGAAGCTGGAAGCGATTGGTAAGCGCGTACGCAATACCAGGCTCGCGGATACCAGCAATGCCTTCAACACCGCGCGTATCGAAGCCCTTGAGCTTGATAACCTTTATGAAGTTGCACTTGCAACGGCTGTTTCAGCCTACGAGCGCAAGGAAAGTCGCGGTGCTCATGCCCGTAACGACTTTACCGAGCGTGATGATGAAAACTGGCTGAAGCATTCGCTGTACTTCCCGCTGGACAAGCGTGTTGGAAAGCGTGATGTAAACTTCGCTCCGAAAACGGTGGATACATTCCAGCCGAAGATCCGGACTTACTAAGGGGGATTGTGCAATGTTAGTAAGCCTGTACCGCTACAACCCGGAAACCGACAATGCGCCCTATATGCAGGACGTAGAGCTGGATATACCGGAAGGAAAGGACCTGATGGTTCTGGATGTCCTTAACCTGGTCAAGGAGCAAGACCCCTCAATGGCCTATCGCCGTTCCTGTCGGGAAGGCGTCTGTGGGTCCGATGGTATGAACATGAATGGCAAGAACGGTCTTGCCTGCATCACGCCGCTGTCGGAAGTGCTCAAGAACAACAAGCTGGTTGTTCGCCCACTTCCGGGCCTGCCGGTGATTCGTGACCTGGTTGTGGACATGAGCCTGTTCTACAAGCAGTACGAGAAGGTTATGCCGTACCTGGTCAACGACAATCCGGCGCCCGCCATTGAGCGTTACCAGTCACCGGAAGACCGGGAAAAGCTGGACGGCCTGTACGAGTGTATTCTCTGTGCCTGCTGTTCCACGGCTTGCCCCTCATTCTGGTGGAATCCGGACAAGTTCGTTGGCCCGGCCGGATTGCTGCAAGCCTACCGGTTCCTGGCCGACAGCCGGGATACTGCACAGGAGGAGCGTCTTGCCAATCTGGATGATCCGTTCAGCGTATTCCGCTGTCGGGGCATCATGAACTGTGTCAGCGTTTGTCCGAAAGGCCTTAACCCAACACGGGCGATCGGCCACATTCGGAACCTTCTGCTTCAGCGGGCGACGTAAGCAGAATCTGAAACAAACGCTATACTGTGCTGACAAGGCTCGCACCCGGAAGGGCCCGCAACGACGCGGGCCCTTCAACCAAAGGCTTATAGTCAAAAGTCTTAGCAGGGTGCACACTACGCAGGCCGTCACGGGAGCTTAAAAGGTTCCTGACGGATTGCTGAGTATAATAACCACCGGGGAACGGAAAACATCCTTGTTGGATGTGGTGGCCAAAGTCGATCCCGTAAAAACCCGTATTGACTCAGATATACCCCTGGCCGACCATAGCCAGCTCCCCGCACCAGCCCAAGGTGAGCTATTCAAAATGCACGAAAGCATAATGGAGCAGTTGTGGCAGACTTCCCACCTACAAGGAGGGAATCTCGCCTATGTTGAACAGCTTTTCGAAACCTACCTGACAGACCCCAATGCCGTTCCCGAAGAATGGCGCAGCTATTTCGATAAACTTCCCAGTGTGGATGGCTACAAAGGCCGTGATATAGATCATTCGTCCATCCGCCAGCAGTTTGAACACATATCCCGTAACCAGCGCTTTCTAGCCAGCAGCGGCGTGCCTGCCAGTGCAACGGTTGATGCCGACAAAAAGCAGATCCGTGTCCTCCAGTTGATCAATGCCTTCCGTTTTCGTGGCCACCAGGAAGCAAAGCTGGATCCCCTCGGTGTATGGAACCGTCCACAGGTTGAAGATCTCGATCCATCCTTTCACGAACTATCGGAAGCGGACTACGACCTCGAGTTTCAGACCGGCTCGCTGAACTTTGGCTCCGAGACAATGAAGCTTCGGGACATCGTTGGTGGTCTTCGGCAGACGTACTGTGAAAGCATCGGTGCGGAATATATGCACGTTGTGGACACTCGTATCAAGCGCTGGTTCCAGCAACGCATGGAGCCGGTACGCTCGCGTCCCAACTACGAGTCTGGAACCCGTAAGCATTTGCTGGAACGGTTAACCGCAGCGGAAGGCCTCGAAAAGTATCTGGGTTCCCGCTATCCGGGCGTAAAACGGTTTGGGCTTGAAGGTGGCGAGAGCCTGATTCCCTGTCTGGATGAGCTGATCCAGCGGGCAGGCAGCTACGGCGCGAAGGAAATCGTGTTGGGCATGGCCCACCGGGGCAGGTTGAATGTTCTGGTTAATACACTCGGCAAGAACCCGAAAGAACTGTTTGACGAGTTTGAAGGCAAGAAACTCGCTGACTCCGGTTCTGGTGACGTTAAATACCACCAGGGTTTCTCTTCCAACGTGATGACCGAAGGTGGCGAAATCCACCTTGCCCTGGCGTTTAACCCGTCGCACCTTGAGATCGTGTCTCCGGTGGTTGAAGGCTCAGTCCGTGCCCGCCAGACCCGGCGCAACGACCCTAACGGCACCCAGTGTGTGCCCATCATCATGCACGGTGACGCAGCGTTCGCCGGGCAGGGTGTGGTTATGGAAACCTTCCAGATGTCCCAGACCCGGGGCTATGGTGTTGGCGGTACTATTCATATCGTCATCAACAACCAGGTCGGTTTTACCACCAGCAAGCAGGAAGATGCCCGTTCCACGGAATACTGCACCGATGTGGCCAAGATGATTCAAGCCCCGATCCTGCACGTGAACGCGGACGATCCCGAGGCGGTCATGTTCGTGACCCAGATGGCCATGGATTACCGCCACGAGTTCAAGAACGATGTGGTGATCGATCTGGTGTGCTATCGCCGCCGCGGACACAATGAGGCAGATGAGCCGGCCGCAACACAGCCGGTGATGTACGAAAAGATTCGCAAGCTGACAACCACCCGCAACCTCTATGCGGAAAAACTAATTGCTGACGGTGTGATCACTGAGGACGAAGCCAAACAGATCGAACTGGACTACCGGGACGAGTTGGATAAGGGCGACCACGTGGTCAAGTCCCTGGTCAAGGAGCCCAACAAGGATCTGTATGTCGACTGGACGCCGTACCTGGGGCATGAGTGGACTGCCAAGTGCAAATCCAGTGTCGCCCTCAAGACGATCCAGAAACTGGGTAAGAAACTGACTCACGTGCCGGAAGGCTTCAGTGTTCAACGCCAGGTGTCCAAGATTGTCAGCGACCGGGAAAAAATGACCGCCGGCGCGCTACCGATCAACTGGGGCTACGGTGAAGTGATGGCCTACGCCACGCTTCTGAACGAAGGGCATCCCATCCGGATTACCGGCCAGGACGTTGGTCGCGGCACCTTCTCTCACCGCCATGCGGTACTGCACAACCAGAAGGACGGTGCCCACCATATTGCGCTGGAGCACATTGCCGAGAACCAGCCGAAGTTTGAAATCTACGACTCACTGCTCTCAGAAGAGGCGGTGATGGCGTTCGAGTATGGTTATTCCACCACGGCACCCAATGGTCTTGTGGTCTGGGAAGCCCAGTTTGGTGACTTCGCCAATGGCGCCCAGGTGGTGATTGACCAGTTCCTGACCAGTGGTGAGCACAAGTGGGGGCGTCTGTGCGGCCTCACGCTGCTGTTGCCACATGGCTATGAAGGCCAGGGTCCGGAGCACAGTTCGGCAAGGCTGGAGCGTTTCCTGCAGTTGTCCGCGGAACACAACATCCAGGTTTGCGTGCCAACCACGCCATCCCAGGTGTTCCACATGCTGCGTCGTCAGGTCAAACGTCCGCTGCGTAAACCTTTGGTTGCGATTACGCCAAAGAGCCTGTTGCGTCATAAGGAAGCTACCTCGGAACTGGACGACCTGACATCGGGTACCTTCAAGACGGTACTGCCGGAGAAAGAACCCTCCGACCCGAAAAGGGTCACTCGTCTGATTCTGTGCAGCGGTAAGGTCTACTTCGACCTGTTGGAGCGCAAGAAAGCGGACGAGCGGGATGACGTTGCTATTGTTCGTATCGAACAGCTATACCCATTCCCGGGTGACGATCTGGACGAGCTCCTGAGCCAGCACAGCAAGCTCAAGCACGTGGTCTGGTGCCAGGAAGAGCCCATGAACCAGGGGGCCTGGTATTGCAGCCAGCATCATATGCGTAATGCGCTGCATCGTCATAATCCCAAGCTGTATCTTCAGTATGCCGGTCGTGACGCCTCCGCTGCTCCGGCTTGTGGCCATATGTCGGTTCACATTGAAGAGCAGAAAAAACTGGTTAACGACGCGTTTGAAATCTGACGAGCTACCGAACTAAGGATCCGAGATGTCAACTGAAATAAAAGCCCCCGTATTCCCAGAGTCGGTCGCAGAAGGGACAGTCGCGACCTGGCATAAGCAGCCTGGCGAAGCCTGTTCACGTGACGAACTGATTGTCGATATTGAAACCGACAAGGTCGTACTCGAGGTGGTAGCTCCGGCGGATGGTGTTATCGAGGAAGTACTCAAGGGCGAAGGCGACACCGTAGAAAGTGGTGAAGTCGTCGGTAAGTTCAAGGAAGGCGCGGCTGGTGATTCCAAGCCTGCAGCCAAAGATGACAGCAAGAAAGAAGAAAGTAAGCCCGACGCGACTTCGGAAAAGTCCTCCGAAGCACCAGCCAAGTCATCTGGCGAAGCCATCCTCAGCCCGGCAGCGCGGAAGCTGGCGGAAGAGAATAGTGTTGATCCAGACGCCGTCGAAGGTACCGGGAAAGACGGTCGCGTAACAAAAGAAGATGTTCAGAATCATATAGATGCTGGTAAATCTTCAGGGTCTTCCTCAACTCCTGCGTCGAAGCCGGCGGGCGATATGCCGCAGGTGGATGTTGGTTCCGGCGAGCGTCCGGAGAAGCGGGTTCCCATGACGCGTCTGCGTGCCAGTATCGCGAAACGACTGGTCAATGCTCAGCAGACCGCGGCCATGCTCACCACGTTCAACGAAGTGAACATGGGGCCGGTCATGGAGCTGCGCAAGCAATACAAGGAAAGCTTCGAGAAGCGTCATGGGGTCAAGCTCGGTTTCATGTCCTTCTTTACCAAGGCAGCGACCGAAGCGCTGAAACGCTTCCCTGCGGTTAACGCCTCCATCGACGGTAACGACATGGTTTACCATGGTTACCAGGATATCGGTATCGCTGTGTCAAGTGATCGCGGCCTCGTTGTGCCTGTGGTTCGTGACACCGACGCGCTCGGCCTGGCCGACATTGAGAAGAAGATCGTCGAGTACGGAACCAAGGCCAAAGACGGCAAGCTCGGTATCGAGGATATGACCGGTGGCACCTTTACCATCACCAACGGTGGTATCTTCGGTTCACTGATCTCCACGCCGATCCTCAACCCGCCACAGACGGCCATTCTGGGTATGCACAAGATCCAGGAGCGTCCGATGGCAGTGAACGGCAAGGTCGAGATTCAGCCGATGATGTATCTGGCGCTTTCCTACGACCACCGCATGATCGATGGCAAGGAAGCAGTGCAGTTCCTGGTGGCTATCAAGGAAATGCTTGAAGACCCAGCGCGCATTCTGCTGGACGTCTGAGCTGACACTTAACGAATTGGAAAACGGGATAAAACATGTCTGACAAGTACGACGTAATCGTCATTGGCGCTGGCCCGGGCGGCTATGTTGCCGCCATCAAAGCGGCTCAGCTGGGCCTGAAAACCGCGTGCATCGAGTCCTGGACCGATAAAGAAGGCAAGAACCGTCTAGGCGGTACCTGCCTGAATGTGGGCTGCATTCCATCCAAGGCGTTGCTGGAGATTTCCCATAAATATGAGGAAGCCAGCCACGATTTTGCCGAGCAGGGCATTATCGCCAAGGAAGTCGGCTTCGACATCGCCAAGATGATGAAGCGCAAAGAAGGCATCGTGGACCAGTTGACCGGTGGCATCGGCGGCCTGTTCAAGTCTAACGGCGTTACACCGATCTATGGCCACGGGAAACTGTTGGCCAACCGTAACGTGGAAGTGACCGACAAGGATGGCAAGAAAAAAACCTACGAGGCGGAGAACGTGATTATCGCCACGGGTTCACGTCCCATCCAGATTCCACCTGCGCCGTTCGATGGCACGCACATCGTGGACTCTGAGGGCGCTCTGGAATTCACTGAGGTTCCCAAGCGTCTCGGCGTTATCGGGGCAGGTGTTATCGGTCTCGAACTGGGCAGCGTATGGGCTCGCCTGGGGGCAGAGGTAACAGTACTTGAAGCGGTTGACACCTTCCTGCCAGTCGTTGACCAGCAGGTTGCCAAGGATGCACTGAAACAGTTCCAGAAGCAGGGGCTTAACGTTGTGCTGGGCGCACGTATGACCGGTGCGGAAGTCAAGCGCAAACTGGTTAATGTGACCTATGAAGATTCGAAGGGTAAGCAGGAAGCCAAGTTTGACAAGCTGATCGTCGCCGTTGGCCGTCGCCCATATACCGATAACCTGCTGTCTGAAGACTCCGGTGTTAAGTTGGACGAACGCGGTTTCATCTTCGTGGATGACAACTGTAAAACCGAAGCGCCCGGTGTCTGGGCGGTTGGTGACGTGGTTCGTGGTCCGATGCTGGCCCACAAGGCGTCCGAAGAAGGCGTTATGGNNCTATGGTTGCTGAGCGTATTGCCGGGCACAAGCCGCAGGTTAACTACGACTGCATCCCGAACGTGATCTACACGTCGCCGGAAGTTGCCTGGGTCGGGAAGACCGAGCAGGAGATGAAAGCGGAAGGTGAGGAG